>JAENXO010000009.1 GCA_016649455.1 Gemmatimonadota bacterium
CCCGCTGTGGAAGAACAGCGCGTCGATGCCGGCCAGCAGGAACGCGAAACAGTCTGAGCGTCGCACCAAAGAATCGTCCGGAACATCGATCGGCGAAACGCCGATGTCGCTGTGCAACGCCGCCACGGCCTGAACCAGTTCCCCGAGAGTCGAGTTCGACTGCCGGATCACGTTTACCGTGGCCGGGTCGTTTCGCCCGATCATGTCGAGGTTCAGGTTCGCGATCGCGTTCTCCAGCGGAAACGTCGGATGGTTGGTGTAATACAGGGCCCCGATGAGCCCACGCTCCTCCCCGCTCGTGGCAATGAACACGACTGACCGGGCAGGAGCGGTCCGTAGCGATCCGAATGCCTCGGCGATTTCGAGCAGGGCCGCAGTGCCGGAAGCGTTATCATCGGCGCCGTTGTAGACGTCGTCACCGGTGGGCGACGCGATCGGGGCAGTGCCGATGTGGTCGAAGTGCGCGGAAAACACGATGTACTCGTGGTTGAGTTGGGGGTCCGATCCCTCGATCCAGCCGATCACGTTCGGAGCTACGACCTCACCTCCGGGGTCGCCGGGAACCGGGCCGCCGAGGATCGGTGTCTGGATGCTGAGCGGAACGCCCGGGCCGGCTCCGGAATCGACGCGTACGTACAATCCGGGAACGACCTGAGCCACCGGAAGCGCGAACCACTGCAGGAACTCCCCGTTGTTTCCGGGCCTGAGGCCGGCCCGGGAGAACTCACTGGCGATGTAGTCGGCCGCATCGTTCAGCTGAGGGCTCGGTGACCAGCGCCCGAGCATCGAGTCATGGGCGAGTACGCCGACGTGGGTCCCGACATCCGTTTCGGTGATCGACAGGGCCGCCTGCTGGAAGTTCGCCGACGACCCGTCATTCGGTCCCGTGGCGTCGTCGCCGCAAGACAATGTGAGGAATGCGATCAGCAGGATCCCGATCGCCGAAGGAACGCTCGAAGCAAACCGTTTGTGCGATTTCAGCATACTTCCCCGCCTCATGGCCGTCCCGCGAGCTCGACGGCCACCCAGTATCCGAGCTTCGCGACCTTCTCGATCTTGAGCGTATTCAACAACTCCACCTCGTCCGAGACCTCGTGGTACTCGGCGTGGAGCCCGCTGTGAAAGAACAATGCATCGATCCCATCGAGGACAAACGCTCCCGAATCCGACCGTCGAATGAAAGAATCGTCCAGGCTGTCCTGCGGGGTGAGCCCCAGCTCCTGGTGCTGATCTGCCACCGCGAGGGCGATTGCAGCATTCTCGGAGCCGGTTCCGCGGATCAGGTAGACGTGGTTCGTCTCCCCCCTGCCGATCATGTCGAAATTCACGTTCGCGACGGTCGCCACGGGGGGGAACGGGGAATGACTCAGGTAGTAGATCGAGCCGCGCAGCCCCAGTTCTTCGGCACTCGCGGCGAGAAACACGACGGACCGCTTCGGCGCGATGCCCATCGCGCCCATCGCGCCGGCGACCTCGAGCAGGGCCGCGGTTCCCGATGCGTTATCGTCCGCGCCGTTGAAGATCCGGTCCAGGCCGGGTCCGTCGTCGACTCCACCCAGGTGATCGAAGTGGGCGGAGAGCACGACGAACTCGTCTCGCAGCTCGGGATCCGAGCCCTCGATCCAGCCGACCACGTTCGGGGCGAGCGGATCTCCCGAATTCCGCGCCTGGAACCACTGCAGGTAGCCGCCGCCGTCGCCTGCGGGAGTGAGCCCGGCGGCGGCAAAGACCCCGGCGATGTACTCGGCGACTTCATTGAGCTCGGGACTCGGAGATCTGCGACCGAGCGTCGAGTCGTGCGCGATATCGGTGACGAGCTGCTGGATCTCGACCTGCGTGATGGTCGAGGCCGTACCGATGAACGGCTCGGCAGGGATCACTACTTCGTCGCCCGGACCCTGTCCTCCGCCCGGGTCGGTCGGCGTTCCGTCGCCGCTGCACCCTGCTGCCCAGGCAATGAGCATCGCCGCGCCCAGCCCCGTAACCCCGCCACCCCAGTTTCTTCTATTTCGCACTCGAGTTCCTCTCCAGCTGATCCGGCCCGGGGACCGCGAACTCGAACGCCACCCGGCGCTCCTCGCCGTTGATCACGGCGATCTCGAATCGATACCGTCCCGGCGGCAGCCCGTTCCCGCGCACCACAACGAGATCGGCTGCTTCGCTCGGCGCCAGGTTCCGTTCGCCTGATTCGTCCGACCACGACATCGGGCACGCCCGCGGGTCGGGCTCGAACCGGCGCCACCGTCCGTCTTCATCCACCTGCAGACGGAGCAGCGTCGCCCGGCACCGCTTCGCGGTTGCCGCGCCCTCGTTTCGTACCCGCAAGAGCCAGTCCGGAGCGATATCAGCGACGTGCGGCGTGTCGCTCGGCCCATCTGAGTCTCGCCGGGGAGCCGCGTCCACCTCCAGTCGCGGACGCCACCGCCAGCGGAACAAGCGCCAGGCAAGTGCAGCTCCTACTACTACAACGAGCGAGACCAGGGGAATGTTGACATTCATGCGGCACAAGATACTCACCGGCGGGCGTCGAGTAATGATAGTGTCCGCATTGCCTCGACAAACTGACTCATCCGCAGGTCGGACTGACTCGATCCCCAACTTCGAATCGCCAGGTGTCGACCTGTGTCGATTCCGTAAATATATGCAAAAATACTAGTTACACTCCAGAGTTCTGTGCAAGCTGGAACGGAACGACTGTTGCTGTGGCAACCCTTGGAGTTCTGAGTTCTCACCGAATCGTTTCCCCAGCGCTTCATTCGGGCGAGCCCCCGCGCCCGTTCAGCAGTGCAGCCGGCGCTCGCACGGCTGACAGAAGCGGCACTCGAAGGAGAAGCAGAATGCGTCTATCCCTCCTCGCGCTCGCCCTCACCGGCGGCATCGTCAGTATTACGGCCTGCGGAGAAGAAGTTATCAGTCCGCCAGCCAACGACGTTTCCGGCACGGCAACGGCCGCCATGGTGACCAGCTCTCCGCTGATCGAACTTGGTCGGGAGCTCTATTTCGACATGAACCTGTCCCGCAACGGGAACCAGTCCTGCGCATCGTGTCACGATCCGAAATTCGGATTTACGGGTCCGAAGGTCGCGGTCAACAAGGGTGGCGCCGTGTACGCAGGTTCTTTTCGGCAACGGTTCGGAAATCGCAAGCCACCATCGGCCGCTTACGCGACCACCGCGCCGATCTTCTACTTCGATGGAACCGAAGGCCTGTATATCGGCGGCAATTTCTGGGATGGCCGAGCGACGGGTGAGAAGCTGGGGAATCCGGCGGCCGACCAGGCAGTCGGACCGTTTCTCAACCCGGTCGAGCAGGCGCTGCCTGATCGGTCGTGCGTGATCTACAAAGTGCTGGATGGGAAGTACGCGAATCTGTGGTACGAGACCTGGGGGCCGGGAATCGAGAATGTGACCTTCCCGAAGGAGATGAACCAGGAATGCCGAAAGGACTCTGACGACTTCGACGTCGAGTTCCCCGATGCGGAAAATGCTCTCCTCGACGCAGCCTACGACCAGGTAGGACTGTCGATCGCGGCTTTCGAAGCGTCACCCGAGGTGAACGCCTTCTCTTCCAGATACGATGCCTGGAAGGCAGGAGTGGACGTGTTTACAGCCGAGGAGGAATGGGGTTTCGAGCTGTTCACCGGTGAGAAGGCCATGTGTTCGGCGTGCCACCCGGCTGACCTGTCCGACCCGATGGACCTGTTCACGGACTATTCGTTCGACAATCTCGGAGGTCCAGCGAATACGGCGAACCCGGTCTACGAGGTCAACCCGACGTTCGTCGACCTGGGGCTCGGGGCGTTCCTTCGCGACGCCAGCGAGGCCGGAAAACAGAAAGTTCCGACGCTGCGCAACGTCGACAAGAGACCTTCGAGCGCGGTTACGAAGGCCTTCAGCCACAACGGATACTTCAAGTCGCTGGAGCAGATCGTCCACTTCTACAACACTCGCGATGTGAAGCCGACTTGTCCCGGTCCGTACACGGCCGACGAGGCGATGGCCGCAGATTGCTGGCCGGCCCCGGAAGTCGCGGTAAACGTGAATTCGGACGAACTCGGCAACCTTGGCCTCACGGCGGCGGAAGAGGCGGCGATCGTCGCATTCATGAAGACGCTGTCTGACGAGTAGTCCCGCGGCTGCAATTGCTGCTGAAAACAGGGGGCGCCTTCGGCACAGGGGGCGCCCCCATCGTTCGGGCACGAATTCGCTTGTGACAGGGAGTGTGAAGCTCTAGTTTCCCGACAGAAGGAGCGGTCCCTGTTCTCGGGCTTCGCATCCTTCCCCCCTCCTCGTTTGTGAGTGCGTCGACGTAGACGATTCAGAGGCGTTTGAGTACCTTTGGGCACTCCCCAATAAGAGAGGTTGTCGCATGAGGATCCCTATCGCTGTGCCCTTTATAGTTGCGTTTGTTGCTCTGGTCGCCGGCGCTTGCGGCGGCGATTCGGCCGATGACGACGCCACCGCGGAGAGCTACGGCAAGAGTGCCGGGGCCGTGCAGTTCACATCGGCCTCATCGGACGAAACCGCACCTTCGGTTTCCGCGGACGGAAAGCACATCGCTTTCGTCTCCGATGAATCCGGCAAGGTCGCCCTTTACCGCATGCCGATCGGCGGCGGCGATCCCGTCCAGGTCACGCCAACCCAGAACTGGTTGGGATCCGCGGACTGGTCTCCGGACGGGACGATGATCGCCTACACATCAGACCTGTACGCACCGCCCGACGTATTCGTGATCGGGGCCGACGGCGGTGAGCCGACTCGCCTGACTTCGGATCCAGGGCTCGAGTTCGGACCGGTGTGGTCGCCCGACGGATCGGTAATCCTGTATTCCGGCAACAGTGGCGGGGAATTCAACCTGTATTCGGTTCCGGCGGGTGGTGGCGGATCGACGCAGATCACCAGCGGACCCGGGAACAAGCAGGGGGGCGACTGGTCTCCCGACGGTGAGTGGATCGCCTACACCTCCAACGCGAGCGGAACCAGCAGCGTCTGGGTGATCGCGGCCGACCGAAGCGGAGCACGGCAACTGACCGACGACGCGGGCGACGACGGCGGCGTCAGCTGGTCAGGCGATGGGGCCACGCTGCTGTTCGGGTCCGACCGCTCCGGTAACGCCGACATCTGGACAATCGGAGTGGATGGGTCGGGGCTCAGGCAGATCACGAACGACGAGTCGGACGAATACGGCCCGAGATGGACCGCGGACGACAGTTGGATCGTGTTCCGTTCGGATCGGGATGGCCAGGTGGACGTGTACGCCGTTCCGGCCGCCGGTGGAGAAGCCGTGCGACTGACCAACGATGATGGCGCCGAGGGTCTGCCCGTGTGTGCCGCCGACTGCTCGCGGATCTTCTACACGTTCAACGCGGCCAAGTCGCATATCTATTCCATTCCCGCCACCGGGGGAGATCGCGAGGCGATCACCTCAGGGCCCGACAACAATACCGGAGCCACGCTGAGCCCGGACGGACAGATGTGGGCCTGGGTGTCGGACGACAACGGGACCGCAGACGTATGGGTAAAACCGGTGGCCGGGGAGGACGCGTTCAACCTCACCGAGAGCAAGGGCGACAGTAACCAGCCCGCATGGTCACCTGACGGGTCCCGGCTGCTGTTCGTCTCGGACCGGAACGGGTCCAGCGAGATCTTCGTGATCGCCGCCGACGGCGCCGGGGAGCAGCTCCTCATCACAAGTGACGGTGACGACGTAGGTCCGCAGTGGAGCCCGGGCGGGTCGGGGATTGCTTTCGTGTCGGATCGGGGAGACAGCGACGGCGATGTGTTCGTCGCGTCTGCCTCGGGAGGCGAAGTACAGAGGCTCACGACGATCGGCGGCGTGAACGGACTGCGTTGGAGCCCGGACGGATCCCGGGTCCTGTTCACCTCGCAGAATACGGAGAGCGGCCAGGCCCAACTGTTCGTCGTGTCGGCGGACGGCAGTGATCTCCGGCAGCTCACGTCCGAGGGGTACAACACGGGCGGCGAGTGGTCTCCCGACGGATCGAAGATCCTGGTGAACAGCCACAGCGGCGAGGGCTTCGATATTTCCGTACTCGACGTGGCCAGCGGTGAGATCACGCTGCTCGCATCGGAGCCCGCGTGGGAAATCGGCGCACGGTATTCGCCAGACGGCCAGTGGGTCGTCTACCAGGGCAACATGGAAGGAAATTACGAACTGTACGTGATGCCCGCGGGCGGCGGCGAGCCGACGCGCCTCACGACGACGGATTCAGATGAAGGAAACGCTCAATGGACGCCTGACGGAGACCTGTACTACCAGGTGGCCGAGGGCGACACGAATCTGTGGTACGTGGACGTGGGGGCTGCGGTTCAGTAGCAGGGAAGCGGGCCAAGGTACCGGCCGAATTGCAGCGGGGGCGCTTCCAGCAGGGGGCGCCCCCGTTTCCCTTCCACACATGGATATTGGTTTGACCACGAGTCGCTGATCTACAGGCGATGCTGCGACGAGTACCGCCGCGCACGACAAACCTCGAGGGAGACTGGTGTACACTGTACTGAAACTCGCTCTCGATGAACATCCGTTGAACATCAGTCGCCGGCGCCTGCTGACGACCGTGGCCGGTGCCCTCGTCCTCCCACGCTCGCTCCGCGTCGCGTCTGTGCGGGCAGAGCCGCGTTCGGGGCGCTCACCTCGTCCGGTTCCCAGTCCGTCGCAGCTCCTCTGGCAGCGGGACGAGCTTGCGCTGTTCCTCCATTTCGGCGTCAACACGTTTACCGACCGGGAATGGGGGGACGGGACCGAGGACCCGGCGATCTTCGCACCCTCGCGGCTCGATGCCCGGCAGTGGGCGCGAACTGCGCGGGAGGCAGGATTCCGCGCCATGGTCCTGACGGCGAAGCATCACGACGGGTTCTGCCTCTGGCCCACCGAAACGACAGAACACTCCGTCGCGGCGAGTCCGTGGCGCGGCGGAAAGGGCGACCTGGTGCGCGAGTTCGCCGATGGCTGCCGGGCCGAGGGCCTGAGGGTCGGACTGTATCTCTCGCCGTGGGATCGCAACGCGCAGAGCTATGGTGACTCACCCCGCTACAACGATTTCTACTGCGACCAGCTCACGGAGCTTCTCACGAAGTACGGTCCGATTCATGAGATGTGGTTCGACGGGGCGAATGGCGAGGGCCCGAACGGGCGCAGGCAGGAGTACGACTGGCCTCGCTACTGGGGGCTCGTGAGGAAGCTTCAGCCAGAGGCGGTGATATTTTCGGATGCCGGACCGGACGTGCGCTGGATTGGCAACGAGAACGGTGTGGCGGGAGACCCCAACTGGTCCACCGTCGACCCGACGGTCGTGCCGTATCCCGGCGTATCTGGCGAGCGGGTCAGGGCGATGCTCCAGCATGGAGATCCGCAGGGGACGGTGTGGCGCCCAGGAGAGGCTGATGTCTCGATCCGTCCCGGGTGGTTCCATCACCCGTCGGAAGACGACCGCGTGAAGACGGTGGATGAGCTGGTTGAGCTGTTCTTCAGCTCGGTGGGCCGCAATTCCAAGCTCCTGCTCAACGTTTCTCCCACGAGGGACGGAGTGCTGCACCCGACTGATGTGAAGCGGCTGCACGGCATGCGGGCGCGTCTCGACGCCCTGTTCTCCGTGGACCGGTTTCCGGCGGTGAGTGCGGGCCGAACGGAAACCATTTCGGTGGCAGACCTGCGAGAGAACATCGCTCGCGGTCAGTCGGTGTCGAGGTACACGCTCGAAGGCCTCGTTGGGAACGACTGGCGGGCGCTGTCGCGTGGCACGACGATCGGTTACCGGAAGCTCGACAGGTTCGAGCCCATCTCCGTGGCGGCCGTCCGACTCACGATCGAGGAGGCGATCGGCGAGCCGGGACCGGTGGAGATTGCGCTGTACTAGTGCAGGGGCGACCGTCGCCGCCCGGCAGCCGGTGCCTACTTCCGCCGGTACCTGTCGAACACGTTGATCACGGGCCGGGCGTTGCAGTCCGCATCGAAGTAGTCTCGATCGCAGGCGCTGGCCGGTTCCCACCAGAAGATCCCCTTCACCCTGCGGTCTGAGATCCCGAGCAGGGTCTCGTTCACCGCCTCGAGAAACGCCTTCCGGGGTCCGCCGGGTGCGTCGACGGAGTAGGGGGGCGGTCTCCCTTCTTCCTCGTACACGTACGGCCGGTAGCCCGCCTCCACGAGGATCACGTCCTTGTCCGGGTAGTTTTCCAGCGTGGCCATGAAGTTGTCACGCAGTTCCAGCAGGGTTCCGTGCCACCAGGGATAGTACGAGTATCCAATGATGTCGTAGGGGATGCCGTACTCGTTGAACCGGTCGTAGAACGCCTTCGCCCCGTCCGTATCGGCCCCGTTGTCGTAGTGCAGCATGATCAGCGGCATTGGATCGACGCCCCGGCCGTCACCGATGCCGTCGAGTCCGGCCTGAAACAGCCTGGCGAAGTTATCCCAGTTGTCGGGGAGCTTTCCGAGCGGCCACATCATCCCGTTCCGAACCTCGTTGCCGATCTGGACCATGTCGGGCATGACCCCTGCTTCACGGAACGCGCGAATCGTATAGCTCGTCCATTCGCGCACTGAGTCGGCCAGTATCTCGATGTCGGTGGTGTCCCAGGCGGCAGGGATCGGCTGCTTCTGCGGGTCGGCCCAGCCGTCCGCGTAGTGGTAGTCGAGCAGGAACCTGAACCCTCGTTCTTGCGCCGCCTGCGCGAGGGCGATCGTGTACTCGAGGTCGTTCGGCAGCTCGGTCGGAGTGTGGAACAGGCGGAGGCGGATCCAGTCGTAGCCGTGGTCCCGGAAGATGTCGAGCCCCGGCTTCACGACCCCGCCGTCCTTGAACTGGATGCCCCTGTCCTCTGCCGACTTCAAGAATGAGAGGTCGGCTCCGACGGCGTAGACGATCTCAGCGTTGGCCCCGGGGTCGGGATTCTGCGGCTCCTGCGCCGCGAGGTCGCCGCCCACCAGAAGGAGAGCGACGCCGCACATCAGCGCGCGTCGGACGTTTTGACGCACGAGAGCTGCTCCGGCCAGGCGGTCTAGTCGGTGGACTTCTTGCAGGTCGAGAATCCGAACGGCAGGTAGCCAGGACACGTTCCCACGAAACTGCTGACGACGAACGCCACGGCGCCGATCCCGAGGACGATAGCGAGAATCCCGGTGATCTTCCCGGTGAAGATGAACCAGCCGATGGCCAGTGCGATGAGAACTCGAACGACGCGATCCAGCGTACCCATGTTCTTCTTCATTGGATGCCTCCGGATTGCAGAAGAGCGTACTGCTTGCGGACAGACCTAATGTCGCACGAAGTGAAGCCGGCGGGCAAATCCAGGCGCTCCTCCCGCGAGATGCTTCTCGATTCTATGATGCGCCGTCGCTCGCTTCCCTTACCCAGCTTTCCCAGTCGGCGAGAAACCCGGACTCCGTCGTCTCGAGAAGCGACAGAAGCTCATCCTGCGTTGTCACCTCGAGCGCGGCCGTCAGCGTGTCACGGCCCCAGTGGGCGTCGATGAACTCGACCATGGAGCCTGCCACGCCATACCGGTAGGGTCCCGACCAGGCGTCCATCAGGCGACCCGGGACCTCACCGGAGCTGACGGCTTCAGCCGCCCGGCCCGCGTGCGAGGTCTCGAGCTGACCGGAGACGTACGTCGCGAGTCCCTCGGAGAACCACCCGATCTCCTCGAGCAGACCGATGTCCTCCGACGGGTTGTCCTGCCCGTGATAGACGTGCACCGCCTCGTGCGCCACCAGCATTCGTCTGTGCAGCTCATCGTCCGGATCGTGTTCGCATGCTTCCGCTTCCCAGACGCCAGGGGAGAGGAGGTATAACGAGTGGTCGTCCGCCGCACCGACCATCCAGCAGGCAGTCTCCGGGATGCCCCAGGCCTCGCGGAGGGCCTGGGTGAAATCCTCCCGGTGCGGGAAGATTCTTACTGTCGCGGTGCCCGGGAACCGGCCGAATTTCTCCCCGATTCGTTCCTCGGCCCAGTCGAGGTCGGCCCGGATGGCCTCGACGACAGCAGGCGGAACTCCTCCCGCCTCGATTTCGAATGCGTGCGAGCTCGATTGCGCGGCGGTAGGAATCGGAGCGCTGAGGTTCGGTTCACCTGAGTGTCGCCACGTGTCGATTGGCTCCGCTGCGCTCGCCTGCGGGAGGGGTTCAGCCGGCGCGGATTTGTAGGCCGCGTCGATGTACGCCGTCAGGTTCGTTACGCCCAGTTCGTCGAACTGGGCCTGGAGCTGTTCCGGTGTGTACAACAGCGGGAGCCGCCGGGCGAGCTCCGCCTTGAACCCGGGCGAATACAGCTCTCCGTGAATCGCCGACTTGTGGAGCTCCTCGAGCGGGGCGAGGAAGATCACGGCGTCGTTCGCGTCGAGCATCGTCTGCCCGGGAGCCGCGAAGAGCATGTGATTGCCCTCGTACGGAGCCTCGCCGAACACGTTGCGTTTCAGCTGAAACGCCACCGGTTCGTTTCCGTTCGCCGCGAACGCGGCATCCCACAGTCCGTCGGCCACACGACCCCAGGAGTACCGCACGCGCTCCATTCCCTCGGCAGTCTGCCGGTCGTCGGAGCCAGGCTCGACTTCCTGCTCGATGTTCAGGATCACGCTGTGAAACCGGATGGAGGACGATCTTCCGGGATGTCTCAGGTGGAAGAAGGTCCCGGCGTTGAGGAAAGGCCGGCCTTCCGAGTCGCGGATGTTCTTGTAAGCGTGACGCGTATTGGTGAGGTAGATGCCTCGATCGCCCGACTCGAACCCGTCCAGGCGACCAAGGATCGTCCGGTACTGCGTGTAGTCGGCGCCGACCAGCGTCTGCCGGAACCGGTCGACATCCCCGGCGACCTCGATCGCCGGCCAGTAGGAGGCCGCGTTTACACCTACGACCGCGAACCGATCCTGCTCCGGCAGGGACCTGTTGACTTCGTAAATGTCGTGCATGAGGTCGAAGTAGGTCTGATAGGACCATCCTTCGCCGCTGAAGTCGTTCTGAAAAGCCGGGTAGAGGAGGCCCAGATCCTCGGGCTCGGTAGCGAAGTAGGCGTCCAGCGCTGCCTGCTGCGAGATCGGGACCGCCTCGAGGAAGATGTATTTCACCTTCTGCTGGAACTCCGGTGTCCGGACGAGCGCCCTGTAGAACTCAAACGGCTCCGCGGCCGTGTGAAGAGCGTCGTCGAACAGGAGAAGATCGTGCTCGTCCAGCCGTTCGAGCACGAACTGGACCGGTCCCTGTCCCTCGCGCTCCAGAGCATCGAGGTGAGTCTTGAGCCGGTCGTCGGGAGAGAGCCGGTCCGCGCAGCCGGCGAGGGCCGGTCCGACGAGGAGTGCCAGGAGTGCCGTCAGGTATCTTCTCATCGCTCTTCGCTCAGGGTCGTTTCGTCCTGCCTGCAAGAAGGCGTTCGTCTCCCAGCCCATACGGATGAGAGCGAGGATAGGATTCCGTCTTCCTGCACCCTCACCAACCGCTCCCCGGTGGAACTCCTGCCGGTGGCGAGCGGGCGATCCGCCGGCTAGCGTTCGGGCCCGAACCGTCGGATCGGCAAGAGCGACAGACGAGGGAACAGACCTTGGCCAACGAACACTTCTACCCGGAAATCGAGCCGTACCGGACCGGTCAACTGCTGGTCGATGACCTGCACTCTCTCTACTACGAGGAGTGCGGCACGCCGGACAGCCTGCCGATGCTGTTCGTCCATGGTGGCCCCGGCGCCGGCTGCAGCACAACCGACCGGCGCTTCTTCGCCCCGGATCGATTCCGCACGGTGCTGTTCGACCAGCGCGGCTGCGGTCGGTCCACGCCGGCGGGCGAGCTGAAGGACAACACTCCGGACCACCTGGTGGCCGACATTGAGCAGCTCCGGGAAGAGCTGGGGATCGACACCTGGCACGTGTTCGGCGGCTCCTGGGGCAGCTCGCTGGCAATGCACTACACCGAGCAGCATCCGGCCCGGGTCCGAAGCCTGGTGCTGCGTGGCATCTGGATGCTGCGGGACGAAGAGATCCGCTGGTGGTTGTACGAGATGGGCAAGATCCAGCCCGAGCTGTGGAGACAGTTCGTCGAGCCGATCCCGGAGGCCGAACGGGACGACCTGCTTGAGGCGTTCTGGAAGCGACTCGACGGTGAAGACCGGGAGGCCGGCCTGACGGCGGCCAGGGCCTGGTCGATCTACGAGGGGTCCTGCTGCACCCTCCTGCCCAACCCGGAATTCAGCGACATCTTCGGTGAGCCGGAGGTGGCCTGGAACCTGGCCCGCCTGGAGGCCCACTACTTCCGGAACGTCCGTTTTCAGCCGGACACCCTGCTCTTGGACCGGGTCCATCGCCTGCGCTCGATCCCGGCCTTCGCGGTGCACGGCCGCTACGACCTGGTCTGCCCGGTGAAGAACCTCGACGACCTGTGTCATGCCTGGCCCGAGCTGGATGCGGTGATCGTTCCGGATTCCGGCCACTCGTCCCACGAACCGGGCATCACCCGGGAACTGGTGGCCGCCACCACCAGGATCGCGGAGACCGGATCGCCCGTGCGCTGAACGGCCTGACGAAGACCTTCGCACTCCTTGCGTTCCCCGGCGCGCTCCCGCTCTTCAAGCGCCGCATTGCCTAGTGGGCTCGCCCGCGACTCACTAGACTCTTGGGTCCACTGGCACGCAGCAAACCCGGAGTCGCGGCATGGCAACGACGAACCTGGGCCCAGTCCTGAGCGCCTTCGAGCGAAGGCCGGAGTCGCTCATCCCCCTGTTGCAGTCGGTGCAGGAGAGCCTCGGCTACCTGCCGCCCGACGTGCTGGGGACGGTCGCCCGCCATGCGCGCGTGCCGCGCAGCCGGGTGTACGGCGTCGCCTCCTTCTACTCGCAGTTCCGCTTCAATCCGGTCGGCCGTCACCGCGTTGCGGTCTGCCGCGGCACGGCGTGCCACGTCGGCGGCGCGCGGTTCATACTGGAGCAGCTGGAGCGGACGCTGGAAATCCTGGAGGGACAGACCACCGAGGACATGGAGTACTCGCTGGAAACGGTGGCCTGCATCGGCTGCTGCGGTCTCGCGCCGTGTATCAGCGTGAACGACGAGGTCTCCGCGAAGCTCACGCCGATGAAGGTGCGCAAGCAGTTCAAGAAGGCGCGGAAATGACGGCGGGTTTCGACCAGCTGCGGCAGGCGGCAGAAGAGCAGTGGGAGAGTCTCACCGCCAGCGACACCCCCGTCATCACCGTCGGCACCGCGACCTGCGGCCGCTCCGCCGGCGCACTCGACACGCTTGACGTCCTGCGCGGAGAGCTGGCCGGGCGCGACCTCGAGTGCCGCTTCGTCGAGGTAGGCTGCCTCGGCCCCTGCTACGCGGAGCCGCTGGTCACGGTCTCCCTGCCCGGGGCGGCGACGGTCTGCTTCGAATCGGTCAACATCAAGGCTGCGCGGAAGATCGCGGCGTACGTCGCGGGCGGAGAGCTTCCCGAGGAGCTCGCGTTCGCCACGATCGGTCCCGACTCGATCCCGGGCATTCCGGACCTGATGGACACGCCCGTGATGAAGGGGCAGGTTCGCAGGGTTCTCCGGAACTGCGGCGTCATTGATCCCGGCGATATCCGGCACAGCCTCGCACGGGGTGCGTACAGTGGGCTGCAGCGGGCGCTCGAGCTCGATCGCGACGCGCGGATCGAGGAGCTCGATCGATCGGGCCTGCGCGGCCGCGGCGGCGCGGGGTTCCCCGTGTCGCGGAAGTGGAAGTTCTGCATCGACGCGCCGGGCGACACCCGGTACATCATCTGCAACGCCGACGAGGGCGATCCGGGCGCGTTCATGAACCGCTCGTTGCTCGAAGGCGATCCGCACGCACTGTTGGAGGGGATGATCATCGCCGGCCTCACCATCGGGGCCGCCGAGGGATTCATCTACTGCCGCGCGGAGTACCCGCTGGCGCTGGGGCGACTCGCGGTCGCCATCGAGCAGGCGGAGCAGGCCGGCTTCCTCGGCCCCGACGCGCTGGGGCCCGGCCGCCCCTTCCGAATCAAGGTCAAGGAGGGCGCGGGCGCGTTCGTGTGCGGCGAGGAAACCGCGCTGATCGCCTCCCTGGAGGGGCACCGCGGCATGCCTCGCCCCCGCCCGCCTTTCCCCGCGGTCAGCGGGCTGTGGGGCTGTCCGACCGTGATCAACAACGTGGAGACCCTCGCGTCGGTCGCGCTCATCTTCCAGCACGGCGCCGCCTGGTATGCCGAGTACGGGACCGAGAGGAGCAAGGGCACCAAGACCTTCGCCCTGGTCGGCAACGTGAAGCGGCCCGGGCTCGTCGAGGTTCCGCTCGGCACGACGCTGCGGGAGATGATCTTCGACATCGGCGGCGGAGTCTCGAGTGGCCACCGGTTCAAGGCAGTTCAGACCGGAGGTCCCTCCGGAGGCTGCCTGCCCGAGGACAAGCTCGACATCCCGGTGGACTACGAGTCCCTCCAGGAGGCCGGAACGATCATGGGGTCCGGCGGCATCGTCGTGATGGACGAACGGACCTGCATGGTCGACTTCGCGCGCTTCTTCCTCGACTTCGCCGCGGACGAGTCCTGCGGCAAGTGCGGCCCGTGCCGGCTCGGCACCCGGCAGCTGCTGCGGATCCTTGAGGACATCACCCAGGGCAAGGGAAGCCCGTCCGACCTGGAGCTGCTCGAGGGGCTGAGCCACAACGTCATGCGGGGATCGCTCTGCGGGCTCGGTGCGACCGCGCCGAATCCGGTGCTCACCACGCTCCGCTACTTCCGCGACGAGTACGTGGCCCACATCGAGGGGCGGACCTGCCCGGCGCTGGCCTGCCGCGACTACATCGCCTTCGAGATCGACGGGGAGAACTGCACCGGCTGTACCGCCTGCGCACTGCTCTGCCCGGTGGACGGCATCGCCGGCGCCAAGGAGGAACTCCACGCGATCAACGCGGCCGTCTGCATCAAGTGCGGCGTGTGCAGCGACACCTGCACCTTCGATGCAGTGCAAACCGTGGGCGTCAGCCCGTGAGCCAGAAGATCGAAGTATCCATCGACGGATCGACCGTCATGGTCGACGCCTCCGCGACGGTGCTGGAAGCGGCGCTGGAGCACGATCTCTTCATCCCGCATCTCTGCCACCACCCGGACCTCGAGCCTGCGGGCGTCTGCCGCCTCTGCCTGGTGGAGGTGGACGGATGCCTGGTGACCGCCTGCAACACGCCGGTGACCGGGGGAGCGGAGATCCGGACCGACACCGAGGCGGTGAAAGAGACGCGACTCGGAGCGGTCGAGCTGCTGCTCGTCAACCACCACCACGGAACGGTCGACTGCGAGGAGGGCGACGCCTGCGAGCTGAACAGGATCGCGCGCTTCGTCGGCGTCGACGAGACTCGCCTCGACCGGTATCGGCCGCCGGACCGGTCGCTTCCAGTGGACACCTCGAACCCCTTCTTCGCGTTCGACCCGAGCATCTGCGTGCTCTGCGGGATCTGCGTGCGCACCTGCGACGAGATCGTCGGCGTGGCGGCCATCGACTTCGTGCAGCGCGGGTTCGACACGACCATCGGAAGCGCGCCGGGCCAGCAGTGGATCGACTCGGACTGCGTCTCCTGCGGCGAGTGCGTCGCCCGCTGCCCGACCGGGGCGCTCTCCTTCACCGGTTTCGAGACGCCCGAGCGCGAGGTGACGACGACCTGCACCTACTGCGGTTGCGGCTGCGGGATCCACCTGGGCGTGGCCGGCGACCGGCTCGTGTCGGCGCGCGGGCAGCGCGAGAATCCGTCCAACGAAGGCCGTCTCTGCGTGAAGGGCCGGTTCGGGTTCACGTTCGTGAACTCACCGGACCGGCTGACGACGCCTCTAATCCGGCGCAACGGAACGCTGGAGGAGGCGACCTGGGACGAAGCGCTCGATCTGGTGGCGGAGAAATTCTCAGCCTCCCGCGGAGACGCCTTCGCCGCCATCGCCTCGGCGAAGCTCACCAACGAGGAGAACTACCTGATTCAGAAGTTCTCCCGCGCCGTCATGGGCACCAACAACGTCGACCACTGTGCGCGCCTCTGTCACTCGCCGTCGGTGGCGGGACTGGTGCAGAGCTTCGGCAGCGGGGCGATGACGAGTTCGTCGAAGGACATCGGCGACGCGCGCTGTATCTTCGCCATCGGGACCAACACGACCGCCGCGCATCCGATCATCGGGCTGCAGGTCATGCGGTCGATCCGCGCAGGCGGCAAGCTGATCGTCGTCAACCCGCGCGAGATCGAACTCGCCCGCTATGCCGACCTCTACATCCAGAACCGGGCGGGAAGCGACGTGGCGCTGCTCATGGGTATGATGCGCGTCATCGTGGACGAGGGTCTGCACGACCCGGAGTTCATCGAAGCACGGTGTGAGAACTTCGAGGCGTTCCGGGACTCGCTCGGGCAATACGACGAGGCGACGGTCGAGGAGAAGACCGGCGTGCCCTTCGCGCAGATCGCCGAGGCGGCGCGCATGTACGCGCAGAACTCGCCGGCGGCCATTCTCTACGCCATGGGAATCACCCAGCACACGCACGGAACGGACAACGTGCTGGCCACGAGTAACCTCGCCCTGCTGACCGGCAACGTCGGCCTGCCCTCGGGCGGCCTGAATCCGCTGCGAGGCCAGAGCAACGTGCAGGGAGCGTGCGACATGGGGGCGCTCCCCAACGTCTACCCCGGCTACCAGAACGTGGCGATTCCCGAGGTGAAGGCGAAATTCGAGCAGGCATGGGGCGTCGAGCTCGACGATGTTCCAGGCCTCACCCACCTGGAGATCCTGCGCGGCGTCACGGCCGGGCCGATCCGGGCGATCTACCTGGTCGGAGAGAACCCCGCCCTGAGCGAAGCGGACGCGACGCACGCGCGCGAAGCGATGGAGAAGGTGGACTTCCTGGTCGTGCAGGACATCTTCCTGACGGAGTCGGCGGAGTATGCGGACGTGGTCCTGCCCGCGGCGAGCTTCGCCGAGAAGGACGGGACGTTCACGAACACGGAGCGTCGCGTGCAGCGGGTGCGGAAGGCGATTCCGCCGGTGGGCGATTCCCGGGACGACGCGTGGATCACCTGCGCGATCGCCCGGCGCATGGGAGAAGAAGGATTCGACTTCGAGAGCGCGGAGGAGGTGATGGAAGAGATCGCCTCCCTGACGCCGAGCTACGGCGGGATCACACACGACCGGATCGAGCAGGTCGGTCTGCAGTGGCCCTGCCCGGAAGCCTCGCATCCGGGAACGAGGTATCTCCACGCGGAGACGTTCCCCCGCCCGGGCGGACGTGGTCGTTTCTTCCCGCTGAAGTACCGCCCGCCCGACGAGGAGCCCGACGCCGAGTACCCGCTCGTGCTCACGACGGAGCGGAGCCTCTATCACTATCACACGGCGACGATGACCCGCCGCGTGCCGGGACTCGAGACGCTACGCTCAGAGGAATTGGTGGAGATCCACCCGCGCGACGCGGTGGCGCTCGCCATCGCCAGCGGCGACCGGGTGCGGGTGACATCGAGGCGGGGCGAGGTGGAGGCGCATGCACTGGTGACGGAGGTTTCGCCGCCGGGCACCATCTGTATGACGTTTCACTTTCACGAGGCGCCGACGAACGTGCTCACCAACGCAGCCTACGACCCGGTGGCGAAGATCCCCGAGACCAAGGTCTGTGCCGTGCGCGTGGAGCGGGCCTAGCCCGAAACTATTCTGTCGGGCGCCTTGCGGCAGTCTAGAAGGGATTCGTCGCGAACACCGAGAATTCGGGAATGAAGCCCCGATCGTCGATTTTGAGTGCCCCGACGATCGCGTCGGCGATTTCCTGGCCCCTCAACTTGTTCGGCGACTGCTCCTGCTGAACCCCCGCCTTCGATCCGAAGTCGGTCAGGACCTCACTGGGGTTGACCAGGATCACCCGTACGTCGTGCCTCCGGAGTTCGTCGCGCCAGCACTCGGTCATGCCTCGCAGGGCGAACTTCGAGGACGAATATGCCGTGCTGCCGCGTCCGCCCTTGAGTCCGGAGGTCGAGGAGATGTTGATGAGGTGACCGGATTTCTGGCGGACGAAGACCTTCGCCGCCTCGCGGGCCATGAGGAAGGCGCCGAACACGTTCGTCCGGTAGACCGCCTCCATGTCGGACAGCTCCATCTCGACGAGCGGGGCGAACCGGCCGAAGCCGGCGTTGTTGACCAGGATGTCGAGCCGGCCATGCTGTTCGACGAAGTCGCGAACGGTCCGGATGGCGTCGTCTTCACTGCCGACGTCACCGACGCTCCAGCCCACGCCGACCTCCTCCGCTGCCGCCTCGAGGACATCCGCTCGCCGGCCGGTAATGACGACGTCGGCGCCTTCCCGTTTCAGTGCGACTGCGATCGCCTTGCCGATGCCCTCACTTCCACCGGTTACTAGCGCCTTAGCTCCTTGCAGGTCCATGGATTCAATATCCTCGCTGGAGTTCACCGCACGTGCTCACCGGCGCGGCCTGGTTCGACGACCATGGCAAACCTCCTGAGTGATTCTGGCCCCGGTCACGGAGGTCTGCAAGCTCATTGCGCCGGCAGGTGCATGCCTCGGGGGTAGTGCGTGGGCTACGGTCGGCCTCTTCCCTCCGGCGCCGTCCCGATGTGAGTTTGGACGCATGAACAACACCCAGTCGAAAGGAAGCCAGCAGATGCTCTGTCGCAGGTGGGTAGCCGTACTACTGGTTTGCTTCGGTCCGCTGCTCTTTGCGTCGGCCTGCGACACCGCGCAGGAGCAGACCGCGACGGCGGAGAACGTCGAGGCCCCGGTCGCGAGCATGGAACCACTGCCGGAAGCGCTCGCCTTCCTCGCATCTCTCTCCGGGGTGTTCATTCC
>JAENXO010000394.1 GCA_016649455.1 Gemmatimonadota bacterium
ATTCCGAGGATCGAGCTGGATCGCCCGGTCCAGCAGCTCCATCGCCTCGGGCCAGTAACCCATGCGGCGCAGCACCCAGCCCTCGTGCTGCATGATCTCGGGGTCCCCCGGTCGCAGGGTGCGCGCCTCACGCAGGGCCTCGAGAGCCACCGGGTAGTCGCCGTGCGCGTAGTACCGGTAGACGCCCTCGGCGTAAAGCGCATCGGCACCGCCGCGATCGAGCTCCTGCAACTTCTCGAGGCTCCGACGCGCCGGCAGCGTGTCCGCCTCGAGCCCCCGGCGCACCAGCCAGGACTGCGCCCTCACCAGTCGTGCCCATGCCGCCACGAATCCAGGATCGAGTTCGACCGCCCGCTCGTAGGCTGCCACCGCCGCGAGATCCCGCTCCCGATTGCCGGACACGTCCTCCAGAAGCCGACCCTCGTGGTAGGCGTTCCATGCCTCGATGTTGTCGGTGAGCACTGCGCCGAGCGCCTCGCCCGTCTCCGCCGACAGCTCGACTTCGAGCGCCGAAGCCACGGCCAGAGCGATCTCGCCCTGGATCTCGAATACGTTCTCGGCGGTCAGCTCCCGGTCGAACGTCTGCGCCCACAGGTGCTCGTCAATCGCGGGGTCGATCAGCTGCACATTCAGACGCACCCGGCCACCCGACGTCCGGACGCCTCCCTCGACCACCGAGCCCACGCCCAACTCCCGGGCGATCTCGCTTACCGGTCGATTCTGGCCCTCGTACGCCATGACCGAGGTGCGGGACGTCACCTTCAGGTCCGGCACCTGCGTGAGCTGGGTCATCAGGTCGTCGTGGAGTCCGAGCGCGAACGCCTTGCTGTCGTCCGTCCCCGCGAGGTCGGCGAACGGCAGGACGGCGACGTACTGGCGGGAAGCTTCGCTGTCAGGTGCTACGCTGCCGGGATCGGTCGAGGCCGCGGTGCTGACAGGTACCGCCTCGTCAGCCTCGCTCTCCGACACGCCGTCCCCCGACGACTTCAGCCCCATCCACACGGCGCCCACGAACAGTCCCGTGGCCACGAGGGCAGCGATCCCCGCCGGCCACCGCTTGCCCGGTGGTGCCGTCGCGATCGCGGCCAGTTCGTCCTCGCTCACCTCGTCCGTCCGCTTCACGCCGTCCGGGGTGGACTCGAATGCCCACGCGAGCACGATCGCGACCGGGAAACCGACGAGCAGCAGCAGCGCTACGAACCGGTACGTCCACTCGGGCAGGAGCAGCGCCGGGACCAGGAGTTCGACGACCTGCAGCAACACGAAACCCACCGCGCCGTAGACCGCCATCACGCGGAACACGCGGCGACGTTTCAGCTCCGCGAGGAAGCGCTGGTAGCCAGGAACTTCCGACATTACACGATCACCTCAGGTCCCGGGCGCAGCCCGTTGGGGTTCGACACCCTCGAGGTTCATCTGACGAAGGAAATCGACGAAGCGGGGGTCGGAGCGGTAGCCGTCCCAGAGCGGCGACCAAAGGCTCCCCTGCCAGTTTACTCCAAACCCTCGATCCTTATCCGCCAACCGGGAAAGTGCGTCGAGAGCCCCTTCCATATCGCCAATCAGGGCGAACGATGTCGGATACGCGATTTCAGCACAGCAGGCCTCCAGTGCCTCGCCGTCGCCGATTCGCATTGCATTGAATTGATCCGTAATCATTTGCTCACGCTTACGACGCTCCGCATCGCTCCGATCACCCTGCTCCCGACTCGGGGGAGCCCAGAACTCCCGTGCGGAATGCTCCGCGCGATCCCAGTCTCCCACGGCTCCGTACGCGTCCGCCTGGCTCCCGGGGACCCCGAGGAGGTCCGGGTCCAGAACCGCCGCCCGTTCCAGGGCTCGGACTGCGTCATCATATTGCCCTCGGTCGAACAGAACGAAGCCCAGCACGTAAACGCGGACCGCTGATGTCGGATCGAGCTCGACGCCCCGCTCCGCGCTGCGAACCGCTTCGTGCTGCCGACCGGTCGAATGGAGCAGTTCGGCATATTGCTGATGCGCCTCGACGTCGTCAGGATCGATTTCCAGCGCACGCAGGTAGTGGCCTTCCCCATCCTGCCACAGCCTCCGGTCCCGGAAGACGTTGCCGAGAGCTACCTCGGCCGCCGCGTTGTCAGGATCCAGATCGAGCGCCCGGCGGGCGGCCTGCTCTGCCGCGGTCAGGGAGCGTTCCCACTGTTCCTGTGGCACCTCCGAGAAATACCCGACCGCCGGATAGTACGGGACGAGGGCATGCGCTTGCGCCAGACCCGCCCAGGCGGGAGCCCAGCCCGAATCGCGCGCCACCGCGGCCCCGTATAGCCGGACCGCCTCAGCCACACCTTCGTTCCGCTCCCTCAACCGTGCCTGCCCCGCGAGGTACAGGTCATACGCCGCAAGATCCGCCGTCGGGATGACGAGACTCTGGTCCTCCGACAGCCCGAGCGACACCTCGAGCGCTTCGGCGATCGACTCTGCGATTTCTTCCTGCACGGCGAACACGTCATCGAGCGTTCGATCGTATGTCTCCGACCACATGTGGAAGTTGTCTTCCGCGTCGACCAGCTGAGCCGTGATCCGCAGCCGGTCGCCCTGCTTGCGAACGCTCCCCTCGACCAGGTAGCGCACGCCCAGTTCGTCACCGATCTCACGCAGGTCTCTGTCCCGGCCCTTGTACGCGAAGGAGGAGGTCCGGCCGGCGACCCGCAATTCGCGGATCTTCGCCAGCGCGTTCAGCAGCTCCTCTGTCATCCCGTCCGCGAAATACTCCTGCTCCTCGTCCGAGCTCATGTTCACGAACGGCAGCACCGCGATCGACGGTCGGGTGTCTTCGGAAAGGTCGGCGTAGGCGAGCTGGAGGACGGCTTCGTCATTCCCGGCTTCTCCGGCCTTCGAGCGGACATCGACCGCTTCTGCCCCGGTAGCTTCGATCCCCGGTGCCGTGGTCCGGCCCACCCACCAGGCCCCTGCCGCGAGTGCCACCATTCCGACGAGCGCGAGAATTCCCGGGGTCCAGCGCCTCGCCGGTGGCGCGGCGACGATCTCGCTGATCTCGCCTGTCTCAGCCAACTCGGTCCGCTTCACGCCGTCTGGCGAGACCTCGAACGCCCACGCGAGGATGACGGCA
>JAENXO010000169.1 GCA_016649455.1 Gemmatimonadota bacterium
CGGCGCAGAAGAACGGACGAAGATCGACAAACTGGACACGGAGCGGAAGGGCGTCAGGGCCCGTCCGCATGCGGGTCAACCCACGGCTCCGGTTGCTCCACCGGTACCGGTGGAGCCCGACGGAGTTCCTCGAGCAGAACCTCGATCGCTTTCTCGAGGCTCGGATCCCTCCCCTGCGCCACGAGATCGGGTCGATCCACGACCTCGATGTCGGGTGCCACACCCTCGTTCTCGACCTCCCACTGGCCGTCCACGAAGAAGCGGAAGGTCGGCGTGAGCATCGCCCCTCCGTCGGCCAGGCTCGGTGTGCCGGAAAGCCCTATTAGTCCGCCCCACGTGCGCGTACCGATCAGGGTTCCGAGTCCCTGCTGGCGGAAGTAGAACGGCAGTGCGTCGCCGCCCGAGGCCGCGAGCCCGTTGATCAGCATCGCCTTGGGCCCGGTGTGGGCGAATCCGGGCGATCGCATCGGGGTGATCCCGCGCCGCGCCCAGTAGCTCAGCACCGGGCGGCTCAACAGCTCGATCATCTCGACCGGAATGAACCCGCCCCCGTTATACCGCTCATCCAGGATCAGCGCGTCGAAGTCACTCTGGGGGTAGAAGTTACGGAATAGTTCGCGGTTACCCTCTTCGGCTGTATTCGGCATGTGGGCATACCCGATCCGCCCTCCCGACGCCTCTGAGACCCTGCGACGCCGGTCCTCCACCCAGTCGAGGTACCTCAGGTTGGTCTCGCTGGCGGTCGGGCGAACCAGAACGTCCCGGGCACCCTTCCCGCCCGCGTCGGACCCGACAGTCAGGGTGACCGGCTGACCGGCCTTTCCCTGCAGCGGGCGATACGGGTTGTCGGCGGTCGTGACCTGCTGGCCGTCGATCGCCAGCAGGAGATCGCCTTGGTGCACGTCCACGCCCGGCTCGGTGAGTGGCGACCTGAATCCGTCGTGCCAGTTCTCGCCCCGGAAGATCTTCGCGATCCGGTAGCGGCCCGACGGGTCAGCCTCGAGCTCGGCACCGAGGAGCCCGTTGTCCTGCCGCTCGACGGCGGGCTCGTCGCCCGACTGCACGTACACGTGCCCGGCGTTCAACTCGCCGCCCAGTTCGCCGAGGATGTAGTCCAGGTCCCGCCGGTGCGCCACGTACGGCACCAGCGCGCCATACCGCTCGCGCATCAGCTCCCAGTCCACTCCGTGCATGTTCGGGTCGTAGAACCAATCCCTCGTGATCCGCCAGGCGTCCGTGTACATCTGCTCCCACTCGGCACGCGGATCGATCGTGACCTGCATGCCGGACAGGTCGAGCGATCCATCGCCCACCTTCTGATCGGCGGCAAGTTCTGAGATCGCCCACTTCCCGCCTGACGAGTACAGGACCTTCTCGCCGTCCGCCGAGATCCGGATGCTCCCGATCCCCTCGAGGATCGATTCCTCTTTGCGGTCCTCGAGCAGGTAGCGCTTCAGTGTGGGAGGTGTGCCTCCCCCGGTCGGAGCGAAGGTGTAGACCGGGCCCTTCGCGGTTCCCGCGAGGTTTCCGTAGCGCCCGGACGGACCGGGGATCGCCACCACACGTGTCTCGAAACCCTCGACGTCGATCCGGACTTCGACTGACTCGTCGTCCTCCCCGTTCTTCTTCCCTTCATCTTCTTCGTCCTCCCCGCCGTCTGGCTCCTCCTCATCGCTGCGCGGCTGGAACGGTCGCGGCTCGTCGGCGGCCAGGGTCGCGGCGTACACGCGGGTCGGTCCGGTGTATACGAAGAATGCCTCCCAGCCGCTGAACGTCAGGTTCATGTCCCGATCCGACAGGAAGTAGAGGTAGCGCCCCTCGGGATCGAACGCCGGGGCGTAGCTGGAGACCATCGGGTCGGTGAGCGGCACGGGATCTCCGCTGCCCAGTAACCACACCCAGATCTGGTCCAGCCTCGTGTCGGCGGTCTTCCGGTAGGCGATCCACTTCGAGTCCGGGGACCACGCGAAGTCCGTGATGTCGTTGGTCCCGCTGCGGTCCACATCGGTGATCCGGCCGCTCTCGACCTCCACGACCTGGAGCCGCTGACGCTTGTCACCGAACGCCAGTCGCTTCGAGTCAGGGGACCAGACCGGTGTGAATCGCCAGATCTCGCCGTCTGTCGTGACGCGACGCTCCTCGCCGGACCCGTCCTGCGGCCTGACGTAGATCTCGTACTCGCCGGTCCGGTCACTCAGGTAGGCGATCCACCGGCCGTCGGGCGACCAGCTCGGATCCATTTCCCGTACGCCCTGCGAGCGCGTGACATTGCGGACCTGGCCGTGTTCAGCCGGTACGGTGAACAGATCGCCCCGTGCCTCGAACAGGGCGCGGGCGCCCGACGGGGAGATGGCTGCGGTCTGGATGTCGTCCGACACGTCCTTCAGCACCGGCTGGGTAAATGGCAGGTCGCCAGCGACCCGGATCGGGACCCGCGCCGTCTGCTGTGACGCCGGATCGAACCGCCAGATCCAGCCGCCGTTCTCGTACACCACGCCGCCGGGGCCACCACTCGGCCACAGCACGTCGTAGTCCTCGTGGTTCGTGACCTGCCTGGCATCTCCACCGCTTGGATCCACGGAGTACAGGTTCAGCTTCCAGTCGCGATCCGACGTGAAGTAGACCGTCTCGTCCACCCACACGGGCTGGTTGTCGGTCGCCGGAGCGTCAGTCAGCTGCCGCGCCGTGTTCGCCTCCAGGTCGTAGACCCAGACGTCCTGCGCCCGGCCGCCCCGGTAGCGCTTCCAGGTCCGGAATTCGCGATCTTTGGGGGTGAACACGACCTGCGTCCCATCCGGCGACAGGTCGGCGCCGCCGCTTTCCGGGATCGCCAGCGGCGTCTCGAGTCCGCCCGACACCGGGACCTGGTACGGCCGCCCCATCCGGGCGCCCCACGGCAAGCGATTCGCCCGGAATACCACGTGCGAGCCGTCCGGCGTCCAGCCGTAGATCCGGTAGTCGGTGCCCCCGCGCGGCGGCATCGGCCCCACGTCGTTGTAGAACGTGAGCTGCTTCGGAGTCCCTCCCTCGCTGGGCATCACGTAGACCTGGCGTGTCCCGTCGTACTCACCCGAAAACGCGATCCACCGTCCGTCCGCGGAAAACTTCGGATACAACTCCATGCCCGCGTGCGTGGTGAGCTGCCGTGCCTGCCCGCCGCTGCTCGCGACACTCCAGATATCGCCGGCGTACACGAACACGATCCGGTCCCGATGGATGTCCGGGTACCGGAGCAGTCGAGTCAGACCCGGATCGTCCTCGGCTGACTGTGCCCGCAGGTCGGGCACGGTCAGCAGGATGATGACGCTGACGAGCAGGAGAGCTGCATTCGCGAAGGGCCTTCGCATGGTGCCTCCGACAGGACGTGTACAGTGGGTGTCACGGGACGCGGACAAGATCCGGACCGGGCGACCGAGCGGCAAGAACGCCGGCTGCAGGTTTGCTGGAACTACCGCCGCGATCGTGAGTTCAAGTACTCAAGTCGGGCCGTCCCCCCGCCTCCGTGTTCTGGTTCAGCTGTCATCCCGCCCGGGAGGTCGCCGTGAAGATCGCGTCCGCCACTTCTGTCCGTCCACTTCGGTACTTCGCTCTGCTTCTCGTCGTGCCGGCACTGATGCTATGCATTGGATGCGGCGACGATGGTCCGACCGGACCGCAGTCAGCGTCGTTCGACTGGTCAGGAACGGTAGAGTCAGGCGACCGTCTGGAGATCCGCGGGGTGAACGGGTCGATCGTGGCCTCCACGGTTGCCGGTCGAACCGCTAACGTTACCGCGCAGCTGCGTGGAAACGGCGACGACGTGTCGACCGTGGAGGTCGAGGTCGTGGAGCACGCTGGTGGAGTGATCATCTGTGCAATCTACCCGGACGTCGCGGGAGAGCCGCCGAACAGCTGTGATCCAGCTGAAGCGCACATCAGCGGTTCGTCCCGGGTGAGCGTCGACTTCGTGGTCGAGGTCCCGTCCGACGTCCTTCATGTCGCGGTGACAGTGAACGGAGACCTGGCGGCGATGGGACTCGAACGGCCGGCCACCCTGGTGGCGGTCAACGGATCGATCGATGCGAGCACGACTTCTCTGCTCACGGCAGTGACGGTGAACGGATCGGTTGATGCGACGCTCGACGGGCTGGAACTCCCGGGCCCGTGGAGTCTCACGACCGTAAACGGTTCCATCGCCGCCAGGCTGCCGGGTACGATCGACGCCAGCGTGACCGGTGCAATCGTAAACGGCACTATGTCTTCGGACTTTCCGCTGACCGAGACGGCCCCGGGCGAATGGAGCGGCACGATCGGGACCGGTGGTCCCCCGATCACCCTCACCACGGTAAACGGGAACCTGTCCCTCGTGCGGACCCAATAGTCCGCGATTCGGTTCTGGCGCATTCTCGGGCGCTGACGTAGCCTCGTCAGCCGGACGTCGTCCAGTGCGGAATGGCGAGAGCCAATCGACAGGAGAGCAGCGAGCGTGACGATCAGAAAGGCGGCTTCGGCAGCGAAGGACGGTCGCGTGGTTCACCGGCCGCTCGTGGCCGGGCTGCTAGTGCTGGTGGCTGCGGTCGGGTCCGCCTGTGCGCCTGCGGAGCCCGACATGGAAGAGATGCTGGTCGGAACCTGGGAATGGACCGGGACCACGGGCGGCGTGGCCGACGACGTGATCGAGCCCTCCCCGGGCGATCCGGTGGCGACTCTCGAGTTCACGAACAGCGGCACAGTCATCCGCCGCAGGGAAGGCATGGAGCCCCGGACCGAGACCTGGCGACTCGCTTCAGACACCTCCGTCTACGACGGCGAGGAGCACCCGGCCCTCTTCTTCAGCGACGACCCGGTCGGCCGGATCCTCGAGATCGGAGATGAAGGCCGCACGCTCGCGCTGTCGGATAATGCCGAAGACGGATACTCGTCTACGTTCCGTCGCAGCGAGCCGATCGACCGGTAAGCTCAGAAGTAGCGTCCTGCGGGCCGGTCATTCGGCTCCGGAATTTCCACCTCCGAGACTCGATCGATAGGCGTAGTTCCCGTTCGGATACCCGAGACTTTGCAGGATCTCCCGGAATCGCTGGTTCTCCCGCAATCCGTCGTACTCCGAGAACACGGCAGCGAATCCCTGCCACGGATTGCGGGCGGCAACGCCGTCCTCGACCACGCGGACTGCATCCGCCTCCGAGCCCGCCCAGTCGTACAATGCGGCGACGTAGTACAGGCCGCTGCCGGTCTCCTGCTCCAGCCTCCGGACGGCGTCGATCGCCCCCGGAGAAGCGGTCGCGCCCGGGTACGCTCGTGCCACTTCGCGCAGGGAGGCGGGATCTGAGAATCCCTCCAGTCGTCCCAGCGACTCGAGGTGCTCGGCCACATCAGCCGCACGGCCAACCCTCAGGAGAAGACCAGCCCGGAGAAAGTGCGCCATGGCTACGTCGGGGTAGAGGGCCAGCGTGCGATCCAGCTGGGCCATCGCATCTTCTGACCTGTCGAGCGCGTCCAGGGAAATCGCCATCAACATGTTCGGGATCAGCCCCACGGGGTCGAGCGCCAGGGCGCGTTCGCACGAGGACAGGGCATCGGCCTCATGCCCGCTGACCAGGAGGCTCTCGCAGTGCCACGCGTAGGCCTGGGCGTAATTCGGATTCAGCTCGATCGCCCTCGCAAGCAGACGCTCACCCGCCTCGAACTCGAATTCGTACTCGGTCGCCACAATGCCCCGCGCCGCGTTGGCCTCGGCAAGCTCAGGCGCCAGCGAGAGCGCCTGATCCGCCGCCTGGACGGCTTCGGGATAGGCCTCACGCCCGGTCACCGTCCGGTCGAAGAACGGAAGCACGCCCCACGCATCCGCGAGCCCGGCCCAAGCGAGCGCGAAGCTTGAGTCCCTCGCGATCGCCTGCTCGTAGTAGCCGATCGCCTCGCGGACGGCATCGACGTCCCGGGTGGCCCAGCGATGCCGGCCAAGCAAGTACAGGTCGTAGGCCTCGAGGTCCTCCGTGCGCCGGTCGGAGAACGAAGTCATCGCGTTCGGCTTCAGCTCGCGCGTCAAGGCCTGTGCGACGTCCGACGTGATCTCGTCCTGGATTGCGAACACGTTGGCCGCGGTCAACTCGCGCTCCCAG
>JAENXO010000507.1 GCA_016649455.1 Gemmatimonadota bacterium
CCCCAGGGCGCCCACCCCGAGCCCTGTCTCTTCAGAGTCGCGCATGAGCGACGAGGAGGCCGCCAGGGCATCCGGCCTGAATCCCAGGTACAGCTTCGAGAGGTTCGTCGTGGGCGCGAACAGCCAACTCGCGGCAGCCGCGTGCCGGGGCGTCGCCGACAGTCCCGCGCAACTCTACAACCCGCTGTTCATCTACGGAGACACCGGACTTGGAAAGACGCACCTGATGCACGCCGTTGGACACGCTATTCTGTCGAGGAACCGGTCGGCCAAGATCGCCTACGTCCCGTCGGAGCAGTTCACGAACGAGATGATTGCGGCGATCCAGGGCGGTCGGACGCCGGAGTTCCGGCAGCGCTATCGACAGATTGATGTGCTGCTCGTCGATGACGTGCACTTCCTGCGAAACAAGGAAGGTACGCAGGAAGAGTTCTTCCACACCTTCAACTCCCTGTACGACGCGCACAAGCAGATTGTCATCACCAGCGATCGGCCGCCGCAGGAGATCCCGGGCCTTCAGGAGCGACTCGTATCCCGGTTCGAGTGGGGTCTCGTCACCGATATCAAGCCGCCGGATTTCGAGACCCGCGTCGCGATCCTGCGGAAGAAGGCCGCCGAAGACCGACTGGTGATCGAAGATGCCGTGATCGAGTTCATCGCCCGCAATCGCAAGACTTCGGTCCGACAGCTCGAGGGGGCCGTGATCAAGCTCCTGGCATACAGCTCTCTGACCCGACGGGAGATCAGCCTCGATCTCGCCAGGGAGGCGCTGGGCCCGCGGCTCGAAGATGAGGAGCGGTTGCGGATTACCCCCGAGCAGATTCGAGAGCGAGTTGCGGATCGCTGGGGAGTTACGGTAGACGGCCTGGTCTCGAAGCGTCGCAACAAGCCGATCACTGTTCCACGACAGGTGGCGATGTACCTGATCAAGACGATGCTCGATCTTCCATATACGGAAATCGGTTCTCTGTTTGGTGGGCGAGATCATTCAACGGTGATCCATTCAGTGAACAAGATAGAAGCGGAGATGGCCGGGAGCGCTGAGTTCCGATCCCGCATCGAGTCCCTCCGGGACGAGTTCGGACGTGGATAACGGCTGTACAAACATCGGGTTTCCGTGGGGGTATATCGCTCCGTCGACGGGAAACCGTGGAAGCCTGTGCAAGAGCACGGTAGTTTCCCATAGTCTGTGCACGGACACGTGGAACCGTCATCGGCCCGAGAGTACTGTATCAGGCAGCCGGGCGAACCGGGTTTTCCCCGTTCCCACGGTCTCTACTACTACTACTGTTGATGTATGAATAGAGTATTAGTTTACCGACGTTCGGGAGAACAAACATCTCGATCGGAATACAAAGAGGGTGTGGAATGAAGATATCGGTAACACGGGACAGCCTTCATGCAGGTCTGGGAGCGGTAGCCGCAACGATTCCGTCGAAGACCACACTTCCCGTTCTATCGAACATCCTGCTCGAGGCGAGAGAAGGAGCTCTCTCTCTCAGCGGCACCGATCTCGACATCTCCGTATCGGTGAAGATCGAAGCGGAAGTCGAGCAGGAAGGCGCAGTAACCGTTCCGGCTCGGAAGTTTGCTGAGATCGCTCGGGAACTTCCAGCGGCTCCGGTCCACATTGAAGTGGACGGAATGGAGATCCGTATCGAGGGAGGAAGGAGCAAGTTCAAGCTGTTCGGCCTGGCTCCGGAGGAATTCCCGAGTTTTCCGGAGGTCGACTTCGCCGAGAGCTGGAGGATGAAGGCTGCAGACCTCCATGAGTTGATCAGCCGCGTCTCATTCGCCGTCTCGACAGAAGAAAGTAGACCGATCCTCAATGGTGTGCTGTGGCAGCTGCGTCCTGATTCAGCAACCATGGTGGCGACCAACGGACACCGCCTGGCCAGGCTGAAGGCGACGCTCGAGGGAGTGGGAGCTCCCGAGGCCGACCTAATCATTCCACCGAAGGCTCTTCAACAGGTTCAGCGACTGTTCGGTTCGGATGAAGAGGTGGAAGTCGCGAGATCGAAGAACCACCTCGCATTCCGATCTCCATCCAGACAGGTGTTCACGCGCCTGATCGAGGGCCCGTATCCGAATTACGAACAGGTGATACCGACTGACAGCGACAAGGCCGCAACCGCGAACCGCGACAACCTGGCGGCAGCGATCCGTCGGATGGCGGTCGTGGCGAGCGACCAGACGCATCGTGTCCGGATGGCATTCAGC
>JAENXO010000635.1 GCA_016649455.1 Gemmatimonadota bacterium
GACGGCACGCTGCTCAAGCCCGGGGCGCACGTGAACGCGATCGGCACCTACACCCTGGACCGGCGGGAGCTGGACCTCGAAACTGTGGGGCGGGCACGGGTGTTCGTGGATCTGGTCGCGGCTGCGCTCGAGGAGGCGGGAGAACTGGTGCACGGCATCGAGGCCGGAGTTACGAATCCGGCCGAGTGGACTGAAATCGGAGACGTCGCGGCCGGCCGGGCCGCGGGACGCCGCGACCCGACCGAGATCACCGTGTTCAAGACCGTGGGGCACGCCGTGCAGGACGCCGTGACCGCGGCGCTGCTGCTGGATGCCGCCCGGCGGACCGGCGCCGCCCGGGAGATCGAGCTTTAAGGCAGCCCCTCACCCGGGTAGATCTTCTTCCACTCGTCCTTCATCGACACGACGGTCCAGCCTCGTTCGGTGGCTTCATCGAGGCCCTTGTCGAGCCTGCCGATGTGGGAGTCACGATCGTAAGCCCACTCGCGCTCGGCGTCGTCGTGGTGCACGTATCCCATGAATCGCGCGCCATCACCCCCGGCCGTGTACTGCAGCATCTGCAGGTCGCCGTCCGAGTTGCCGAACGCGAACACCGGTCGCCGGCCGATGAACCGGGCGATACCGACGGGCTTTCCTTCCTTGTCGTCTACGAAGTTGATCCCGGGCTGCTTGATCAGCACCGGATTTCCGTCACGGATCTCGAATTTAGTGTCACCCATAGTGCCGACGACCTGCTCGGGCGGAATGCCGTAGGCCTGTTCGGCGAAAACCCGCAGGAAGTCGACGCCGCCGCCCGACACGATGAACGTCTTGAACTCGTGGGCCCGCAGGTAGTCGAGCAGCTCCAGCATCGGCTGATAGACCAGCTGGCTATAAGGCACGTTGAAGCGCGGGTGACGGGCGACCGCGAACCAGTTGGCGACCACGTCCTGGAACTCCTCCAGCGTCATCCCCGAATGCGTCGCGGCCACCAGTTCGATCACGTCGTGCTCGGTCACGGTTTCGAGTGCCGCGGGATCACCCGAAGCGAGCGCCTTCAGGAGCGGATTCTCCGCCAGCTCCGGACTGTGGGCCGCCAGCATCTTCGACCGATCGATGGCGAACGCAAGCTGGAAGTAGGCCGGCTGTTCCGACCACAGGCAGCCATCGTTGTCGAACGTGGCGATCCGCTCGGCCACCGGAATGAAGTCCGGGCTTCCGGGTGTGGTGGTCCGCTGGACGAAGTCCACGATCGCGTCGCGCGACGGTCCGGCGTTCCATGACGGAAGCGGGTCTGCGTTGACCGCGGTCCCCGGTGAACTCGACGGCGCACTTGAGTCTGGTGGTGAGCAGGCAGCGATGGCCAGAACGAATAGCAGCAGGCCTGATCTCTTCATTATCTGTCCTCCTTGATTAGGCCGTGGTCCGGAAAGAAAGTACGCACAGGGTGGACCCGGGGCGATGGAGTGTGGTGGCCGAACGACCGGCAGGCACTCACTGGCTCAAACACCGAGATACACGTATTATGTGGACACGGAATCCGTGTAAACAGGAGGTGCCTGATGAACATCACCCTGGCGATAGATGACGACCTGGTGAAAGACGCCCGCGAGGTTGCTCGTGCCATGGGAAAGA
>JAENXO010000212.1 GCA_016649455.1 Gemmatimonadota bacterium
CTTCGAACCTTCGGGGGGTCCGAGGACTCCGGCCGAATGAAGCTGGTCGATAATCCGGGCCGCCCGCCCGTAACCGATCTTCAGGCGTCTCTGGAGCAGGCTGGTCGATCCGGAGGAGTTGTTGATCACGATCTCCGCGGCTTTGCGGAAGTACGGATCCCAATCCGTCAGAATCCCCTCGCCCACGTCCACCTGGCTTTCCTCGATCTCCAGCTCCCGGACCTCATCGAGGATGTCGGTCTCATCCGGCGGCACCTCCGCGGCATCCGAGTCCGCCCGCTGCTCCCTGTACCAACCGACCAGGGCCTCGGTCTCCGCGGTCGACAGGAATGCGCCCTGGATGCGGTGCGGATCCGACTCTCCGGCGGGAAGAAACAGCATATCGCCGTTACCCAGCAGGCTCTCCGCTCCGTTCTGATCGAGAATCGTGCGGCTGTCAGTCTTCGATGCGACCCGGAACGCGACGCGGCAGGGAAAATTCGCCTTGATCAGGCCGGTGATCACGTTCACCGAAGGCCGCTGCGTGGCCACGACCAGGTGGATTCCTACCGCCCGTGCCTTTTGTGCGAGCACCGCCAGCGGGGTCTCGACTTCCGCCTGGACCGTCATTATCAGGTCCGCGAGCTCGTCGATCATCAGGACGATGTACGGGAGCGTTCCCTCGGCATACAGTCCCTTGCCCCACCCTGGCGGCTTGACGATTTCATCACCGCGCTCGATCCGTCGATTCAGCTCGACGATGTTCCGACAGGCATTGGCCGACAGGATCTGGTACCGGCGGTTCATCTCGAACACGGCCCACCGGAGGACGGAAGCGGCGTCATGATTGTCGGTGACGACCGGATGCCGGAGATGCGGCAGGTCGTTGTACACGATGAGCTCGACCATCTTCGGGTCGACCATCAGCAGCCGCAGTTCCCTCGGCGTGTACCGGTAGATCAGGCTGGTCACGATCGTATTGATACACACTGACTTACCGGATCCGGTCGCGCCTGCGATCAGCATGTGCGGCATGCGGGCCAGGTCGGTAGTGTACGGATTCCCCGCCAGGTCGCGTCCCATCGCCAGCGGCAGATGCGCCCGCGAGTGGCGGTATGTCGGGGCTTCCAGAATCTCGCGTAGATGGACGATTTCGGGTTCGGGATTCGGGACTTCTACGCCCACCGCACCTTTACCCGGGATCGGAGCCACAATCCGGACCGACGGAGCCTTCAAGGCAAGTGCCAGGTCATCCGCCAGGGCGGCGATCTGTCCCACCTTCACTCCGGCCGCGGGCACCACCTCGAACTGCGTGACCACGGGTCCGGTGGTCCAGCCTCCAATCTTCCCGTCCACGCGAAAGGTGGCCAGCTTTTCGATCAGGATCGCTCCAAGGCGCTCGAGCTCCGACTTCGAGATCCCGTGGCTCCGTCCCCCGGGCAGCGTAAGCAGCTCGAGTGGCGGCAGCTCGGTCCGCGACGGATCGCCGGAATCCGACAGCTCCGGCCCGGCCGAGGTGTCCGGATCCTCGACCGCTGCCTTCTTTGCCTTCTTCCGGTTCGTCGTCTTCGGGCCGGTCCCGGATCCACTTCCGGCCGGAGTCTCGTTCTCCTGGACGACATCCGACGGTACGTCCTCTTCCACGGCGGCCCGCTCCCACGGGCTAGCCGAGGTGTCGTCGCCGACCAGCGACGGCACGACATCCCTGATCTTCGCAGCGGCGATGACCGCGCCGCGACCCAGTGCGCCCACACTTCGGTTCACCCCACGCGCCGCCGTTCCGGCGCTCTCCGCCGGCGACCAGCCGAATGCGAGCACGGTGAGGGCCAGGAGGATCGAGCCGACGATCAACGCCGCTCCGATCGTGCCGAACACGCTGACGAGAACTCCGCCGAATTGAGTTCCCAGCCATCCGGCGCCAACCGATTCCCGGCCCATCGCCGAACCGAGCATCCACCAGGCGGACGGAAGGAACAACAGAGCGCCGCCGATGAACACGGACCATCGCACGGCAGATTCACGGCCGATCACGCCGAGACGCTCCAACCCCCAGGTGAACGAGGGCACGGACACGAGCATGGAGGTGCCGCCGAACACGAAAGCGAGGCCGGTATAGAGCAGGGAGCCGGCAGGACCGATGAGGTTCGGGTCGGCAACGCCGCCACGCAGAATCGGGGGGAGAATTGCCAGTACGAGCAGCACGCCGAGACCGAGCAGTCCGACGCCGAGGGCCTCCGCCCGGTGCTTCTCGTTCACGGGTGTCTCCGGGCCGGGCTCAGCCGGACACCGGGCCGCTGGCGGCCTCCTGATCCTTCATGCGAGCCAGGAAACCGGTGTCCACTCGTCCCGCGGCGAACTCCGGATGCCGAAGCACGCTCGACAGGAACGGTATCGTCGTGTGCACGCCCTCGATGATGAACTCCTCCAGCGCCTGAAGAGCCCTTCCGATCGCCTCCTGACGCGTGGATCCGTGGGCGATCAGCTTGCCGAGCAGGGAGTCGTAGTAAGGCGGCACCCGGTATCCCGCGTAGACGTGTGTGTCGATCCGGATGCCCGGTCCGCCTGGGGCGTGAAACGCCGTGATCGTCCCGGGCGACGGCCGGAAGTCCTTCTCCGGGTCTTCCGCGTTGATCCGCAGTTCGATCGCGTGCCCACGAAGCTCGGGTGGCTCCGAAAACCGCAGCTCGATTCCCGCCGCCGAGCGGATCTGCTCCTTCACCAGGTCCACTCCCGTCACCACCTCCGTAACCGGGTGCTCGACCTGGATCCGCGTATTCATTTCCATGAAGTAGAAATGACCGTCGTCACTGAGCAGGAACTCCACCGTGCCGGCGTTCGAATAGCCGATCGCTTCAGCCGCCCGAACCGCTGCCTCTCCCATGGCGGCCCTGAGTTCAGGCGTGAGAGCCGGGCTGGGAGCTTCCTCGATCAGTTTCTGGTGTCGTCTTTGAACCGAGCAGTCCCGTTCGCCGAGATGTACGACATTGCCGTGTCGATCCCCCATGATCTGGATCTCGACGTGGCGAGGGCGATCGACGAAGTGCTCCAGATAGACTCGCGCATCGTTGAACGCTGCGGCCGCCTCATTCCGGGCCATGCTGAACGTGTTCTCTATCTCGTCCGCGGACTCCGCGACCCGCATTCCCTTCCCGCCGCCGCCGGCCGCCGCCTTGACAATCACCGGGTAGCCGATCCGCTCGGCCTCGGACCGGGCTTCGTCGGTGGATTCGAGGACTCCCTTCGACCCGGGAACGACCGGCACGCCAGCTTCGATCATCGTCCGCCGGGCTTCCGCCTTGTCACCCATGCGGCGGATCTGGTCCGCCGTCGGACCGATGAACACGAGCCCTGATCGTTCACAGATTTCGGCGAATTCGGCGTTTTCGGCGAGAAATCCATATCCCGGATGAATCGCGTCCGCGCCGGTGATTTCGGCGGCGGCTACGATCCTCGGAATATTCAGATAGCTTTCGCGTCCCGGCGGAGGTCCGATGCACACATCCTCGTCGGAGAACCGGACGTGCAGGGAGTCCCGGTCCGCCTGCGAGTACACCGCAACGGTCTGAATCCCGAGCTCGCGACAAGCCCGAATCACGCGGAGCGCGATTTCTCCGCGGTTGGCGATGAGGATCTTATCTAGCACGGTGGCCCGTGGTTCAAGCAGGCTCGATGCGGAACAGGACCTGACCGTACTCCACCGGATCGGCGTTTTCCACGCAGATCTCGCGGATTGTTCCGCTGACCTCGCACTCGAGCTCGTTCATCAGCTTCATCGCTTCGAGGATGCACACCGTCTGCCCCTTCGAAACGCGATCCCCGACCTCGACGTACGGCGGCGCGTCGGGTGCCGGGGCACGATAGAACGTACCGACCATCGGCGACGTTACCTCCAGCAGCGCAGACTCGGCCGATGTCTCTTGTTCGGCCTTCGACCCGTCATCCGGCTTGCCCGCCGGCAGGTCGACGGCGGGTGCAGCAAACGCGGCACCGGTCGAAGGCGGGACCACGTGACCGGAGCCGGAGCCCGCGATGACCTGTACCGTGGGAGATTTTGACAGCCGGATGCGAGTCCCGATGCCCTTGGAGATCTCTATCGAGTCGAGTCCGGACTCGTCCACCATCTCGATCAGCTTCTGCAACCAGGCAAGATCGATCATCGGTTCACGCGTTCGAGGTATTTGTCGACCGTGCGATCCACCTTCAACACATCTCCCTGCTCGATGAACAGGGGGACCTGGACCACGGCGCCAGTAGCGAGCTTCGCCGGTTTCGTTCCGCCCTGCGCCGTATCGCCACGCAGGCCCGGGTCGGTCTCGACGACTTCCAACTCGACGAACTGCGGCAGCTCGACCGTAAGCACCGCACCTTCACGGGTCAGACCTTCACACTCCATGTTCTCCTGGAGATACTTGAGCTGATCCGCGCCGATCGTGTCGCGGCTCAGCGGGATGCTCTCGTACGTCTCCATGTCCATGAAGTAATACAGGTCTCCGTCCGTATACGAATACTGGATCGGCCGACGGATCAGCCGGACCTCGGTCACCTTCTCGCCGGCCCTGAACGTCCGCTCGACCACGGCTCCGCTGAGCACGTTCTTGAGCTTCGTTCGCACGAAAGCGCCACCCTTCCCGGGCTTCACGTGCTGGAAATAGACGATCTGCAGCAGAGTGCCGTCTGAGTCGATCGTCATTCCATTTCGAAAGTCTGATGTATCCGCCATTCGTTCCGCTTCAGATTTCCAGGAGTCCAGTGGATGCCTCACCGAGGACCCTGCAGCCGTCGGCCTCGATAACGACATCCTGCTCGATTCGAATTCCCCCTCGCCCGGGAAGATACACGCCGGGCTCGATCGTGACCACGTTTCCCGCCGCCAGCGGCCTTTCCTCCAATCGATGAACCCGGGGCGACTCGTGCACCTCGAGCCCGAGTCCATGCCCCGTACTGTGGCCGAACCGGTCAGCGAGTCCGAGCTCGGCAAGGTAGTCCCGGGCCGAGGCATCGACCGTGGAAGCCGAAACTCCCGCGGAAATCGCCGCGATGGCTCGACTGCAGGCCTCATCGACCGCAGCGTGAAGCTCGCGTTGCCACGACTCGGCCGGCCGTGCGACCATCACCCGGGTGAGGTCGGAACAGTAACCGTCTACCCTGGCCCCGAAATCCAGCAACAGGAGATCTCCGGCGCGCAGCCTGCGGTCTCCCGGCCGTGCGTGCGGCAGAGCCGACCTTGGGCCGAAAGCGACGATGGGCTCGAACGGGAGGGAGTCGGACCCGGCTCTCCGCAGTCGATACTCGAGCTCGGCAGCGATCTCGATTTCGGTCCGGCCGACGTGTATCTCGCTCACGATGTCTGACAGTACATGTTCCGCCAGTCCTACCGCGGCCTCGATGCGGTCCAGTTCCCAC
>JAENXO010000532.1 GCA_016649455.1 Gemmatimonadota bacterium
CGCGAGTGCCCGGCGCTCCTCCGCCTTGGCCTGGGCGATCTGCTTGTCGGCCTCCGCCTGGTCGATCTGAAGCTCGGCGCCGATGTTCTTCCCGACGTCCACGTCCGCGATGTCGATCGACAGGATCTCGAACGCCGTTCCACTGTCCAGTCCCTTCGCCAGGACCGTCTTCGAGATCTTGTCGGGGTTCTCCAGCACCGCCTTGTAGGAGTCGGCCGAACCGATCGTGCTGACGATCCCCTCTCCGACCCGGGCCAGAATCGTCTCCTCACCGGCGCCGCCGACCAGGCGGTTGATGTTGGCGCGCACGGTCACGCGCGCCAGCGCGATCAGCTGAATCCCGTCCTTGGCCACTGCCGCGACTTTCGGCACCTCGATCACTTTGGGGTTCACGGAGACCTGCACGGCTTCGAACACGTCGCGTCCCGCCAGGTCGATCGCGGCCGCCTGCTCGAATCCGAGTTCGATATTCGCCTTGTCGGCGGAGATCAAGGCATTCGCGACGCGGGCCACGTCTCCACCCGCCAGGTAGTGAGCCTCGAACTCGTCCACATTGAGTACCAGGCCGGCCTTCGTTGCCGCGATCAGCGGCCGCACGATCGCGGGGGGGCTCACCTTCCGCAGTCGCATGCCGATCAGGCTCCCGAGACCGACGGGCACGCCGCTCGCCATGGCCTCGATCCACAGCCGGAGCGGTACCGCCCAGCTGACGAGCAGGAGGCCGAGGAAAACCACGATGGCGATAAAGATTGCCCCAACCGCTGTAGCGTCATTCATTACGATGTGTCTCCTTGCGGGCCGGTGGACTGCTGACGGTGCCGCGATTACGACTCACGCGGCTCTGATTCTGATTCGGTAGGAAGCTCGCGCACCACGAGGCCCGAGACTCCGTCGCGCACTACGACGATCCTGGTTCCGTGCTCGATCCACGGTCCTTCGGTCACCACGTCCAGCCGGTCGTCTCCGAATCCGGCAGTGCCGGACGGTCGGAGGTCCGTGAGAGCGGTCCCCGATTCTCCGATCATCCCTGACAGATCGGGCGCCGACAGGTAGCCGGTCTCCCGACTCGTCGAGCGCTTGAGGAAGATGCCCGACAATCCCTTGCTATGCGGAAGGTGGCGCAGCACGCCGAAGGTGAGTAGCCCCAGGGCAAGCAGGGAGACCGCCAGGATACCAAGTGCGCTGATGACTTCGCTCATCGTGGGATAGCTTCCGAGCATGCTGAGAGTGACGCTCGCCAGGATCGCGAGGCTGCCGAGAATTCCCGCGGCACCTACGCCGGGGACGACGAGCACTTCCAGGGCTACGAGGAATACACCAGCGCCCAACAGAAGGATCTCTTCCAGTCCGGCGAGATGGACCAGCCACCGGGCACCGAAGAAAGCGGCAAGAAACAGCGCCCCGAGACCTCCGGCGAGTCCGAACGTCGGAGTCTTGATTTCCACCAGCAGACCCAGGAACCCGAGGCTGAGCAGCATCGGAGCCAGGAGCGGATGCGTGAGCAGGCGGACGAGGCCTTCGGCCCAGTTGGGTTGGACGTCGACCGTCGCAGCACCCGCCAACCCGTTCCGCGCCAGCAAATCCGTCCAGTCGGCCACGCTCGCGTCCGCCACTCCGGCTTCGATCGCCTCCTCGGTCGTGAGAGTGAGGAGCCTCTCGCCGGAGACGAGTCCGTCGATCTCCACCGACTCGTCCACCATCGCTTCGCCGATCAGCGGATCGAATCCCTGCTCCTCGGCCAGGGCCCGGAATTCCGCGCGCATCGCGCTGACCATCTTCTCTGAGGCCCTGTTCCCCTTCGAATCCACCGGCGTCGCGGCGCCGAGACTCGAGCCCGGCCGCATGTAGACTTCATCGGCCGCGAGCGCGATCATCGCCCCGGCCGACAGCGCCCGGTGGTTCACATACGCGGCGGTGGGAAGATCCGCGTCCCGCAACGCGTCGACGATCTGCCATGCGGCGTCGATCCGGCCTCCCGGCGTATCGATATCGAGCACGGCGAGGTCGGCGCCGATTCCAGCGGCTTCGGCGAGAGCGCGTTCGACGAATGGGGCGAGACCCAGCTCGACCGTTCCGGTCACTGGAATCCGCA
>JAENXO010000514.1 GCA_016649455.1 Gemmatimonadota bacterium
TCCGGGTCCACGACGGCGAGCCCGGTATCCAACCGGTCGAGCACGGTCTCCAGGTCGGATCGCTCTGTTTCGAGGGATGTGAGCCGTTCCTCGAGCTGGCCGGCCATTTCATCGATCGCGTGCCCGAGCACAGACAGCGCGCCATGGCCCGCCCCGCCGGTACGCCGACTGAGGTCCCCGCTGCCCAGGTCCCGGATCACCGAGGCCAGCCGTCCGACGGGAGCAATCCGGAAGCGGTGCAGCAGTCCGGCGAGCAACGATGCGAGAATCAGCGCAAGCAGCGCCGTTCCGGCGGCAACCTGCCTGGTTCGGGTCAGAAACTCGCGCACTTCCACAAGCGGAGTCGCGACTCTTACAGCCCCATGTGGGTCCGGGACGGCCACGTACAGCAGACGCAGGGCGATGGTCTCGCTGGCACGGGTATCATGTCCGACAGCGCCGCGCAGCGCGGAAGCGACTTCAGGCCGGTCCGCGTGATTCTCGACCGAGGGGAGCCGAGCCGGGTCGATCTCCGAATCGCCGATCACCGTCCCATCTCTCGAGATCAGCGTCACGCGCAGGTCCGTGATCTTGCCCAGCCGGTCCGCGAGCGAATCGCTGAACGGCCTGTCCCGGAAGTCCTCTCCGATCAGCCGGGCAGTTCGGCTCAATTGACCGACGGCGCGGTCTTCGAGTTGCGGTCCCAACTCGAACTGCGTCCAAAACAAGAACAGCCCGAACGGGACCGCGAGCACGGCAAGGATGAGAACAAAGGTCCGGCGCGTAGACAGCACGCCCTCACTCCTTCGGTGGGTGGAACCGGTATCCGATGCCGCGCACCGTCTCCAGCATTTCTCCGGCGTCGCCGAGCTTCGAGCGCAGGCGGGCCACATGCATGTCCACGGTACGAGTCTCGATCTGTGCGTTGGTCTGCCAGGCCGTCTGCAACAGCTGCCGGCGCGTCTGGACTCGCCCCCGGCGCTCCATGAACACCTCCAGGAGCCGATACTCGAGCGGGGTCAGGTCGATCTCCTGGCCATCGGCAAACGCCCGGTGTGCGTCGCGATTGAGCTCGACCGGGCCGAGTCTCAGGCTCCTGTTCTGCTCGACGGGCGCAGCATGGGTCCGGCGAAGCAGCGCCTTGACCCGGTAGATCAGCTCGCGTGGACTGAACGGCTTGGTGACGTAATCGTCAGCGCCGAGTTCGAATCCGCGAATCCGCTCCTCTTCCTCGCGCCTGGCGGACAGGAGAATCACCGGGATGGACGCCGTTTCCTCATTCTGACGCAGGCGTGCGAGCACTTCGTACCCGTCGATGCCGGGCAGCATGAGGTCGAGGATCACGATGTCCGGGCGCTCCTCGACGGCGGTCGCGATCGCCGACTGACCATTGACCGCCGTGCTTACCCGAAATCCCTCGCGGCTGAGCTGATAAACGAGGATGCTGAGGATGTCCGGCTCATCGTCTACGACCAGAACACGGGCGTCGGTCGCTCGATCATTGGCTGGCGGGGTTTCTGTCATCGGCTGGCGGGGTGCCGCTTATTTCCTGATAGAGTCGAGAAGTTGCCGCAGCACGGTGGCCGGGAGCTTGCCGGCCCGGTTGAGGACAGCTTCCTCGGAATCCTCGACCAGGATTGCCTCGGTGTCGTAACGCGCGTCGTCGTCCCGAAAGGAAATCCGTCCACGACACAGCTCGCGGGAGGTGCGCTCGACGACGACGAACAACGCCCAGGTGTCCTCGCCATCGACGAGCGTTCCGAGCTCGAATTCCCTCGCGGCAGCGTCCCAGATGTGAAGCTGCGGCGGGTCCTTCTCCTTGCCGGATCCGTTATCGGTCACGTGTTCTCCGGTTCCGGGTCCGCGGAATCGTCAACGGCGTCCTTCCACAACCCGATGAGAATCGGCTCGAATCGCTCCGGATGCTCACGATACTCGGCAGCCCATTCGACGAACCCGGGTAGTGGAATGCTGTCACGCAGTTTCGCGGAAACGATTCGCATCTTCTCCTGAAAGCCGAGTGACGCGAGATCGAGGCCCGCCTCGCTCGCTGCTTCCTCGAGAAACTGGTAGGTGCGTTCGTCGGAGAGTGACATGAAAACTTCAGAAATCCGGGCCGAACAGTATTCCAGATACTTGGCCCTGAGTTCTGACTCTGACGGGGGCTCGGTGTCAGACTCGTCCCGCTGCAGCCCTTCGGGCTCTTCACTCAA
>JAENXO010000404.1 GCA_016649455.1 Gemmatimonadota bacterium
GAAGTCGACTTCCTCCCAGGTGCTGTAGCCGACGTCGCCGATCACCAGATCGCCGGTCAGCCGATCGAACGAGAAGCGCCAGGGGTTTCGCAGCCCGTAGCTCCAGATTTCATCCTCGCCGGGCGTCGGTCCGGCGAATGGATTGTCGGCCGGGATGCGATACGTGCGTCCCGGCTTGCCGCGAGGATCGATGCGCAGGATCTTGCCGTAGAGGTTGTCGAGGCTCTGCGCGTTGCCGTCGGGATCACCCTGGGGGCCGCCATCCCCGGTTGAAGCGAACAGGTAGCCATCGGGTCCGAAGTGAAGCTGACCGCCGTAGTGCAGCTGAGCCAGTGGGTACTCGATCGTGAGTACCTCTCGACGGCTGGCCGGGTCGGCGCTGTCGTCGTTCGCGGTGAACTCGGCGACGTGCCATTCACCCGACTCGTCTTCCTCCACGGTGTCCGGGTCATCGGCGCGGCTGTAGGCGACGTAGAAGAGATGGTCCGTGGCATAGGCGGGGGAGAACGCCATCGAAAAGAGGCCATGATCGCCCAACCCGCGATCATCCGGGGGGCTCAGGACGATCGGCTCGATGTCGAGGAAGAGGCCGGTCTCGCCGTTCTCAACCAGCTCGATTCGACCGCTGCGCTCAACGACGAATAGCCGATCGGGGTCGCCAGGGTCGGAGGTCAAGTACGTGGGATTGGCGAAGTTCCCGACCCGCTCAAGCGACAGTGCGCCGGCACCAGCCGGGGACAGCATTCCGAGGACGAGGAGCGAAACGAAAGCGAATACGTACCGACGCCACGAGGTGGCGGCTGAACGCCGCAGCCCGTCCCGAGCCCGATCGTGCCCTGCAGATCTCATAGCGCACACATTACGACTTGCGCCAACCTTCGTCAATCAACAAGAATCAGCTCCCCGCATCAGCAGGGCTTTCAGGACATGCCGGGAGCAGGACTCGAACCTGCGACACGCGGATTATGATTGGCTTAGATAGCGCACGGCAGGGCCACTCTCCGCTACATCAAGCGGTCTAGCTCAGTCTAGTTCAGCCGAGAATTGTCGAGTTGGAGGCACAAGCGGAGGCACTCGAGAGTTGGGCGCTTGACCGGTGGCCTAGCTTTGACGAGTTACTGCCTGTGGACTAGGTTTGTTCCTATCCATGCTCGATTTCGACAATCGTTCCGGCACTCAAATATTCGGAAGAGCCGGAAGAGCCTGGGAGCCACCTCCCGTGGACGCGGAGGCACATGCGGGTTAGACAATTGGCCTGATCTAATTGAGAGCCCGTGACGAGGCTCTCGACAGCCGCACTCTTAGTTCCTCCGGTGGCGCTGATGGCGCTGATCTATGTGCTGTCCGCGCAGCCCGATCTGTCCACGGGCCTCGGATTCTGGGACCTCGTGTTGAGGAAGCTGGCTCACGCTGGCGTCTTCGGAGCACTCACCCTGTTGTGGTTTCGTGCCCTCGGCCCGCTCACCCCCAGGGCTCTCCTGGCGGCCGCGACGATCTCCTTCCTCTACGCGATTACGGACGAATACCACCAGACATCTGTAACTGGACGACACGGCAGCCTGCTTGACGTCGGAATCGATGCGATCGGTATAGGGGTTGCGGTGCTTCTCGTCCGGTCGAGACGTTTAGAGTGGGCATCGGCCGGCTCGTAGGGGCGAATCGCGGATAGCTTCCTGATTTCATGGACACGGCGCGCAGCTCCACGGAAGCCTCAGGCCGTCGTCCCTATTCGTCCCGTAGTCCCGGGGACGGCGAGGGATGCGTCCCTGGGCGAGTGTGCGGGGGCCGGCTACGGTCGGCTCGACGCGAGCCCCTCCTCGATCCGCGGCGATTTCTCCGGTACTCGAATATTCGGAGAACCTTCACCGGTCGCGATTCGAGTTGCTCAGATCGCCTCGCCGTTGGCCTTCATCTCCACTTCGATATTTCCCCTGGTCGCTCGCGAGTAGGGACAAACCTTGTGGGCGGCGGTGGCTATCTGTTTCGCCTGCTCGGGATCGGTGATCCCCGGCAGGCTGATGTTGAGGCGGACTCCTAGGTCGAAACTACGGTCGTCGGCGGCCTTCAGGTCGACTTCGGAATTGATGCCGACCTCGCCCAGATCAACTTTCTCGCGACGGGCGATCGCGCTGAGCGCACCTCCGAAGCAGGCCGCGTAACCGACCGCGAACAGCTGCTCGGGATTGGTGCCCGGCTCATCGGCGCCGGGGAGCGCGATGTCAACTTCGAGGACGCCGTCGGAAGTGCGGCCGTGTCCGCCGAGGCGCCCGCCGTCGACGTGGGCTTCAGCCGTGTAGATCACTTTGCCTGCCATACGGAACCTTTCGGGTCGGGTTGACGCCACGTTACTTCCATTCGCATTCAAGTGGATCCGGGGCGCAGAATCCGCAACTTGAACCGAACAGGCGGTTAGATTGACAGAAACGTCAGCTTCGCCGATCAGATCAAGCAGGGCTCAAGTGCCCGGGTTACAGTCAAGGTCTCGAACTCCTCCAGGCGCCTGCTTCAGCGAAACCGCAAGTCGGGGGTCTCGATCCTCGGGATCAAGGTGGTTTCCGGAAGCGGTGGGAGGCTTAACCGCCGGTCGATCAGGCATGGGTTGAGGCGGTAGACCCGAACTCAAGGTGAGCGGTGGGGTACCAATCTCGGGTGGTCCTAGGGAAAAGGGATCGCCGGCGGCAAGACCGCAAAGAAGATGATCACGGCCAAAAAGTAGGCCTCCGTCGGAAGCGTCGCCTTGCCACGGTCGGCCCTGGGGTAATGGGTCTCCTGACCGGCAATCTACGAAACCGAAGGTCACAGGTTCGAATCCTGTCGGGCGCGCTGAAGATCTGGCTCAGCGATTGCGATCGGCGCCAGCCCTCGCGATTCGAGTGCCTGGAAGTGGGCAGTCAGACGGGCAGTCATTTCGAAATCGGAGGGCGCGGAAGGACTAGCTCAGCTGACTTGAGCTCTATGAAACCGAAGGTCACAGGTTCGAATCCTGTCGGGC
>JAENXO010000099.1 GCA_016649455.1 Gemmatimonadota bacterium
CGCAGGGGAGGGATGCAAGAAACCCCACCTCCGTGCGCCCGGAGGTGGGGTTCTCGATCTGTGTTCGGTTACGACCGGTTCAGACGGATTCCCGCTCCGCGCGCAAAGTCGTCCACCACCACCAGTTGGTGGCGCGTGCCTGCGAATCGAGGAATTCGGTCATCCGGTTCATGACGCTAAGTGATACGAGTCGGTCGCACGGGCGTCAAGCGGGGTCTGAACCCAGGCGTGGTCGGCACGACCGCCTCCTGCGCCGTTGTGCGCCGCGTCATAGCTTCCGCCGGTCTGATCCCGGCCTGCCGTCGGGATACGGGTAATTCGATCGAGCGAAAGCGACTGATGAACGAGCAGAGTGAAGTGGGATGGCTGTCCCGGCAGGGTGCCGCTGCGGCCCTGGGGATCGCGATCCTCAGCCTCAGCGCGTGCGGACCTGGTGAGGCCGGAGAACAACAGGCAGCACTTGCGATAGATGCCGCAGACCTGGTCCAGGGAATCCAGGACCTTTCCGCTGACTCGATGGGCGGACGCGCGCCGTCCTCGATCGGTGAGGAGCGGACGGTCCGGTACCTGACCAGCCGATTCGAGCAGCTTGGGCTCGAGCCCGGGGCAGATGCTGGCTGGACGCAGGCCGTGGCTCTCGTGTCGATCAGCGCCGACCCGGAAATGGGCGCCGCGATCGCGGGCCGCGGTACAGTGCATCACCTGCGGCACGGGATCGATTTCGTTGCCGTGCCGGGGGATATCAGCGATACGGTTTCGCTCCACCGCTCGGCGCTCGTGTTCGCGGGCTACGGCATCGTGGCGCCCGAGATCGGCTGGAATGATTACGAGGGTCTCGACGTGACAGGCAAAACGGTCGTTCTGCTGGTCAACGATCCGGGATACGAGACGGGCGACGACCGATTCGACGGGCACGCGATGACGTATTACGGCCGCTGGACGTACAAGTACGAAGAGGCCGCCCGCCAGGGCGCAGCGGACGTGATGATCGTCCACCGCACGGGTCCCGCGGGATACCCGTGGGCCGTCGTGGAGACCGGCTGGTCGGGACCGCAGTTCATGCTGGATCAGGGGGAAAGCGGCGCTGATCCGATCGTCCAGGGCTGGTTGTCGGAGGAAACCACGAGGACACTTCTAGCGCAGGCCGGCCTGGACCTGGACTCACTCGCCGCCGCCGCCGGGCAAGATGGATTCCGGGCCGTGGACCTCGGGCTCGATCTGTCGCTCGAGCTCAGGAACGAGATCATGCGATCCGACTCCCGAAACGTCATCGCGCGGATTCCGGGCCGTACACGACCGGAGGAGCATGTCGTGTACATGGGTCACTGGGACCACATGGGAACCGATCCGTCTCTGTCGCCCGACTCCATCTACAACGGCGCTCTCGACAATGCCTCGGGAATCGCCGGCCTGCTGGAACTGGCCGAGGCATTCATGGCTCTCGAGCGGCGACCCGAGCGCTCGGTCCTGTTCATCGCGCTCACCTCCGAGGAGCAGGGGCTACTGGGGTCGAAGCACTACGCCTCGAATCCAGTGTGGCCGCTCGAGTCCACGGTAGCGGCGATCAACGTGGATGGTCTGAACATCTGGGGACCGACGAGAGACGTCGTGATCGTGGGGTACGGCAAGTCGGAGTTGGATTCCGTGCTTGCAGAGGTGGCAGCGTCCCGGGATCGAGTCATCGAGCCCGACAGCGAGCCGGAAAAGGGCTACTTCTTCCGGAGCGATCACTTCGAATTCGCGAAGCAGGGCGTTCCGGCGCTGTTTCCAAATCCCGGTATCGAGGATCTGCGTTACGGCAAGGACTGGGCACGGGCGCAGCATGACCAGTATACCGCCGAACGGTACCACAAGCCGGCTGACGAGTACGACCCGAACTGGAACCTGGATGGCGCGGTCGAGGACCTCCGGCTGCTGTTCGAATTCGGATTCCGACTCGCCGACAGCGATGTGCGGCCGAACTGGCTCGAAGGCACGGAATTTCGAGCGGTCCGTGACGAAACGCGTGCGACTGGACGATAGTCCAATACCGCCTGGCTATTCGTGCGGATATGTTTTGAACCTACTGCCGGAATTGCGGGAACACGGCGTCAGTTCCGACATCCATTGAAAGGAACGGAGAATCATGGGACTGTTCGATTTCTTGAAGGACAAGGGTAAGAAAGTAGACGTCGGCGAGGACGTAGACGTAGAGCTTCAGGACCAGATGAGGGGCAACGCGATTGCTCGGACCGTGCTGGCGCTTGGTCTGCCGGTCGACGACCTCAAGGTCGAGTATGCAGACGGCCTCGCGACGGTGTACGGGACGGTGCCGAGCCAGTCGGACGCTGAGAAGGTCGTTCTGGCCGTCGGCAATACTCTGGGCGTCGCCCAGGTCGACAGCCGCCTCGAGATCGTCGTGCCGGCCCCGGAGTCGACGATGCACACCGTGCAGCCCGGTGATTCGCTATCGAAGATCGCGAAGGAGTTGTACGGCGATGCCATGAAATACCCTGTCATCTTCGAGGCCAACCAGCCGATGCTGTCGGACCCGGACAAGATCTATCCGGGCCAGGTGCTGCGGATTCCGGTCCTGGACTGACGCACGCCCTGAATACGAGAACCCCGGGGGCCGTTCAGCCCCCGGGGTTCTCGTTCATCGAAACAGCAGTATGGCTCAGCCGGCCGCCTCCTCGACTCCCATCATCCCCTGCCAGGTCTCAGCCAGCCAGGTGGCTATGGTCTGGATACCGAGGCTGATGTTGGCCCCGACCCAGTAAAGAATCCCGCCCACGGCCGTGTTGTCCACGAGACCGAGGAGCACCGCCGCGCCCAACACGATTCCGAATGTCAACAGCAGCTTGATCACCCACTTCGCGCCTTCGCGCAGCAGTGCCCACGCCACCAGGACGAAGGACAGGGTAAGCACAGCGTCGCCGATGAGCTCCGGCGGAATGGAAAAGCCGTCCACGCGTCAAATCTCCGGGGAGTCGAAGGGCCGCTCGACCGCAGAGAACAGTTCGATGCTCAACGCCTCATTTCTGACCGAACCTTTTTGCACTGCTAGAACGTAGAAACGGTCGAGGAATCGTCGCCAAGTCAAGGCCGTGGCGAAGGTGCGGGTAGTGGCGAGGTGGAGAATCGAGATCGGGCGCGGGGCCCGGGAGGATCGAATATGGCCGATTTCGGACGCGAATTGCTGCGGCGGCGGGTGCCGCAGATCGTTGGAGCATACCTCGCGGGTGGCTGGATTCTGCTCGAATTCACCGACTGGACCGTCAACCGGTACGTGCTGTCCAGCCACGTCACGGATTTCGTGGTGGCTTCCTGGCTGCTACTGCTGCCGGCCATCGCGATCCTCGCCTGGAATCACGGCAGCCCCGGACGTGACGAATGGAGACGCGCCGAAACCGTCGGAATCGCCCTGAACCTGCTGCTTGCCGGGGCGATCCTGTTTTCCGTGTTCCGCGGACAGGACCTCGGCGCCGCGACGAGCACCGTGGTCGTGCGGGATGAAGAGGGGAGAGAGTTCGTACGCCAGATCCCCAAGGGAGAGTTCCGTCATCGAGTAGCCCTGTTCTCGTTCAGCAACGGGTCGGGGGACCCCGAGCTCGACTGGCTGCAATACGCGCTTCCGAAGTCGATCAATATCGACCTGTCGCAGGAACCGTTCGTAAGGTCCGTGGCCGAAATTCTCCGTGAAAAGCAGGATGCGGAGCCGGACCAGCCGCTGGCTTTGCCGCTCGCCCAGCGAAGAGCAATCGCCAGCAAGTGGGGAGCCGAGTCGTTCGTCACGGGGAGCATCGATCGGGCGGGCAGTGGAATCGAGGTCCGCTTCACCCTGCACGACACCGAACGGGGTCGGCCAATCGCGGAGCACATCTTCGCGGGCAGCGATCCGTTCGAACTGGTCGATCGGATCTCCCGGCAGTTGCGGGCCGATCTCGAGATTCCGACCGGGCACTTGGAAGCGACGCCGGACCTTCCGGTTCGTGAGCTGCTGACCAGCACCGACGACGGGCTGAAAGCGTTCTTCGCGGGCAGTTTCTACTACGGGATGGACGCAGTCCGCAGCCGCAGGGCGCTCGAAGGAGCCGTAGGTATCGACTCGACCTTTGCCCGGGCGAACCAGTATCTCGGCAACATTCTATTCGGAGCGAACGAGCTCGATGCGGCGCTCGAAGCGTTCGAAGCCGCGATTCGCCACGATTATAAGCTCGAAGAGTCTTCGAGGTTCGCTCTGAAGACCCGGTACTTCGAGATGAGCCAGCAGCCGGAGCGGGCGTTGAGCGTCGCCCGGCTCCGGACCGACCTGTATCCGCACGATCCGGAAGCGTTTGCCGAGCTGGGCCGTCTGCTCGTAGACCGCGGAGAGGTGGGCGAGGCCCAGATGGCGTTCGAACGCACGATCGAACTGGATCCGTCAAACCGCCGGGCATATGAACGGGTCGGAGGCTTACGGCGCGACGCGGGCGAGCCGGAGCGGGCCGCCGAGGCATACCGGGCCCTCGAGGCACTGGATCCGGAGGCGGCGGCTCCACACGTGCTGCTTGGAGATCTCTATCTCACGCTGCCCCGTTTCGATGAGGCGGAGTCGGAGTATGAGCGGGCGCGCATACTCGATCCCGGTCTCGGACTCCCATCCCTCGGCCTGGGACTGGTAAGCGTGTACCAGGGTCGCTTCGCAGCAGCCGAGACACATTTCGCGGAAGCGCTGGACCTCGCGGAGAACGAGCCCCGACGGGCCCGCGTGCTGGAGGCATTGAATTCCTACCTGGACATGCGAGGGCGATCCGACAGTGTCTCGGCGCTGACGCGGAAGCAGGCGGTCGCAAGAGGGCAGGTGGGTGGCAGACTCGCGGAGCTGCAACTGCTGGGGCTTCTCGCGGTCAAGCGCGCTCGTGCACGCGACGCTGCCGGTGCGATGGCGCTCCTCGACACTGTACGCGCCGAGCTGGAACCGCCGCTGGATGGCCTGGTGGACTTCTTCGAAACCCTGGTACACCGCGAGCTGGAAGACGCATCTGCGCTGGCAGCCGGGATCGCGGCGGTTCGCGGACTGCTCGAGTCGCTGGGCCTCGGCGCACTGTACTGGTGGGGAGACATGCTGGAGGCCGAGTCTCTGCGGATGTCAGGTAGCTGCGAGGAAGCACTGGTGCTGTATCGATCAGCTGCGGAAGCGATGCAGGAGCCGATGCTGTTCTACACGATTCGGGAAATGGGCACGGACCCGCTCACCGGCCAGGCGGCCTGTCTGCGCGAACTCGGCCGCTTCGACGATGCGGAGGTGCTGGTCCGCGAGGTCCTGCGGCGCATTCCGGCCGAGCCGACGGCGCACCTGGAACTCGCCCGCCTCGAGGTGGCTCGCGGCCGCCCGATCGAGGCCAGGCAGGCGGTGGACGCCGCCCTCCTGGCATGGGCTGACGCGGATCCGGAATTCCGACCGGCGGCGGAGGCCCGGGCTCTGAGGGAGGCTCTGCCGGACTGATCCGGCCCTATTCAGTTACGGTCTGTCCTGCCTCATCCTCTCGTGCAACTGGATCCGGATCGAGTACTCAAAGATGTTGTCAACGTAGTTTATGGGTTCGACTCCCACGGCTCGGGCCACGAGCGGTTCGACCCCCCCGAACCAGACGTTGGGATCGAGTCCCCGACTGGCGGCCTGTCTCCGGATGCGCGAGATCCGCGTCGGACCCGCGTTGTAGGCCGCGAGCGCCAGGGCATAGGCCTGCTCATGGGCGGCTTCGGGATCGAGTTCGGCGTTGTTCTCCACCTCGCTGAAGTAGGTGTCGATCACGTGGCGCATGTATTTCGCTCCCGCCTCGATGTTGGATTCCACTGTGGAGACGTCGTCGAAACCCATCTCACGAGCCGTGGCAGGCATGAGCTGCATCAGGCCGATCGCGCCCCTCGAGCTGCGGCGACTCTGATCCAGGCCTGATTCCTGGTATGCCTGGGCCGCGAGTCGGCGCCAGTCCAGGTCATAGCGCTCCGCGCTCGCCTGGAAGGTCGCCATCAAGCCGTCCAGCCGGCGGTCGACCTCGTATCTGGAGACCTGCTCGACCCAGTTCGGGCTCTCGAAATATCTCCGGATGAGTACGTTACCGAGGTACGTACCCTTCCCGTGGGCCTTCGCGAACGCGTTGATGTGGCCGACGAGTTCGGGCGTCCCCTTCTGAACCGCGAAAGCGATCAGCGAGTTCTCGCGCGGCCGGACCGAGTCGTGCAGGGAGAGATTCGGATACAACTGCAACCAGAACTCGGCGATATGGGCATCGACCACCGTCACCGGGATGTCCCCATCATGCACCATCTCCAGAATCGCCCCGTCATCGAGCAACTCGTTCACCTCGACGATTTCTGCACCAGGCAGGCCTTTCTCCTCCAGCTCCCGATTCACCTTCTCGAGGCTCTCGCGATAGCTGCTGGAACGTCTCACGTAGACGGCCCGACCGGACAGGTCCTCCAGGGCCTCGATCGGCTCGGCGTCAGGACCCGTGACCACGATCTCGTAGGCGTCCGAGACGAACGGCTCTGAAAAGTCCACTTCCCGCAGTCGCTCATCAGTAATCGTCAGATTTGCGGCGGCGATGTCACCGCGTCCGTCGCGAATGAACGGGATCAGCTCGTCGCGGCGCACGGGCACGAGCACCACGTGGACCCTGTCGTCGGCCCTGCTGATTCCGAGTCGCTCGTTGAGGAATTCCTCGAATTCACGGGCGGCCTCGTAGGTGATGCCTCCCTGCTTCGGCCCGTCGACGGCGTAGTGCAACGGCTCGAAAACGGTCAGGAGCCGGATCAGGCCGAATCGCTCCGAGATGATGCCGTCAAGGTCACCGTGCCATTCTCGAAGTACGAACTGCAATTCAGGCGTCTGGTCGTCGAGCGAGGTAATGAGATCGCTCGCGGGTTCGTCAGACCCGTCCCGCTGCGCTGTTCGAGAGCTGTCTCGCCCGTCCGAACACCCAGTGGCCGGTACCGCTAATACGGTAAGGAGGACCAGCCGCCTGAGGATGGCGCCATGAGATCGGGCGATCCGTCTCCAGGAGTACGCTCCGCACATGACCATTCGCATCATGAACCTCCCTGTCCAGGCTCTTCGACTCGCCGTCGTTCCTCATTCAGCTGCTGTTGCAGCTGCAGCTGGATCGAGTACTCCATGACGTTCTGCACGTACTTGACCGGCTCTGAGCCTACCTCGCGAGCCACGATCGGCTCCATTTCATCGAACCATATTCTGGAGTCGATGCCGCGGCTCTCGGCAGCACGCCGAAGTCGCGAGATCCGGGTCGGCCCGGCGTTGTACGCTGCGAGGGCGACGGCATAGGCCTCCTCCCTGGCGACTTCCGGGTCTACCTCGGGGTTGTGCTCGATATCGCTGAAGTAGGTGTCGATCACGTGGCGCATGTATTTCGCGCCGGCCTCGACGTTGGCGTCCGCGGTGCTGATGTCATCAAATCCCATTTCGCGCGCGGTCGCAGGCATCAGCTGCATCAGTCCGACCGCGCCCCTCGAGCTTCGGCGGCTCTGGTCGAGCCCCGACTCCTGGAACGCCTGGGCTGTCAGGCGACGCCAGTCGAGGTCGTACACGGCTGCCTTTTCCTGGAACAGGTTCTTCAGACTGTCCAGCCGCTGGTTGACCACCCGGTCCTCGATCTTCACGAGCCAGTCGGTGTTCTTCATGTAGCGATTGATCAGGACATTTCCAGCCAGCGTGCCCTTCTTGTGTGTCTTCACGAAGGCATTGATTTGCGCGAGCAGCTGCGGAGCATCCTTCTGGACCACCCAGGCGATCTGCGCGTTCACCCTGGGCCGAACCTCGTCATTCCATACCAGGCCCGGGAACACCTCGATCCAGAATTCAGCGATGTGCGCATCCATTATCGTTGTGGGAAGCCGACCCTCGTTGACCAGTTTCAGGATCGCCCCGTTATCCAGGATCTCGTTCACCTCGACGATCGAGGCTGGCGGCAGGCCCCGGGCCACCAGGTCACGATTCAGGCGCTGCAAGCTTTCGAAGTAGCTGCTGGAGCGCCTCACGAACACCGGTCGACCAGACAATTCATCGAGACTGTTGACCGGTTCCGCCGAGGGGCCGGTGACCACGACTTCGTAGGCATCGGAGACGATGGGGTCGGAAAACGTGACGTTTGCCAGTCGATCTTCCGTGATCGTCAGGTTGGCCGCCGCGATGTCACCGCGTCCGTCTCTGACGAACGGAATCAGC
>JAENXO010000104.1 GCA_016649455.1 Gemmatimonadota bacterium
CAGAACATCGAAGCGGCTTCCGAGGAGATCGCGCTGCTGACTCGCGACATCAGGGAACGTCCAGACCACTATACGCAGGGGCTGAAGTTCTCGGTGTTCTGAACCTCGAGGTAACGTCCGGCCCGCTCAGCCGGGCAGCAGCGGTCTGACGGCCAGGAACCACACCGCGAGCGCCGCCAGAAGCAGGGCGAGGACGACCTTGGCGCTGGTCGACAGGAGTGGCCAGCTCCGGCCCTCGCTGCCATCAGCCACCTGCCACGCCCCGGTCTTCTGGACGCCCTCCTCCGGAGCGATTTCGAACGCCCACGCGAGCAGCAGGACCACGGGAATTCCCGCAAGTGCCAGTGCGAACAGGGGCCGCATTGCGATATCGAGCTTGATCAACGGCAAAACGATGTCAGCCGCGGAGACCAGTGCGTACGCGACTCCCAAATATACGACGCCCGCGCTCCACACCTTTCGACGTCGCAATTCCTCCCAGAACGTCAGCTTGCCAAGCCTGGCGTCAGTCGACCGAGATGGCGAATCCGGTACGCCGGCATCTGGATCTACAGACCCCCGGCTCAGTGCGGCTGCCATCTCCTCCGCCGACCCAAATCGGTCGGCCGGAAGACGCGACAGCGACTTGAGCAGGACCGCGTCAACGCCGGGTGAGATCGACGGGCGGGTAGTCAACAGGGTGCCCGGCTCCTCGGTCAGCCTCCGAGCCATCGTCGTCCGAGCCGTCCTGGAAGCGAACGGCGGCTCCCCGCAAAGCATTTCGCAGATCACGCAGGCGGCCGCATAGAGGTCGCTGCGGTGGTCCAGCGGCTCTCCGCCAGCCTGCTCGGGGCTCATGTAGGATGGCGTCCCTACGACGACCCCCGTCGCCGTGAGACGATTTCCGCCCCCTTCCTCGAGGGCCCGCGCTACGCCGAAGTCGGAAACCAATGCATGGTGAGCCGCGAGCAGGATGTTCGCCGGCTTGATATCACGATGCAGGACACCGTGAGAATGCGCATACGCCAGCCCGTCGAGAATCTCGCGGCCGATACGAAGCGCTTCATCCACCGGAAGCATTCGATCGCGGGCCAGCCGGTCGCGAAGCGTTTCCCCCTCCAGCAGGGGGGAGACGTGAAACAGGAGTCCGTCCGCCTCTCCCGAATCATACAGCGGCAGGATGTGGGGGTGCGCGAGAGACGACACGAACTCGATTTCGCGCAGGAAGCGCTCCCGGCCGAGCACGGCCGTCACTTCCGGGTGAAGCACTTTCACGGCCACGTCACGGTGGTGGCGGAGATCCTCGGCCCGAAACACCGCTGAAGTCCCGCCACGACCGATCTCTTCGACGATCCGATACCGACCGTCCAGAGCCTCCCGGGCACGCTCAAGCAATCTGGTCGATGAAATGAGACCGACCTCCGTTCAGAGTCCCGTCGGATGATCCACGAAGGACCAGATCAGGTCGAAACGGCCGGCCAGCATTTCGGCCAGGGCCTTAACGCCCAGGACTTCCGTGGCGTAGTGTCCGCCATACACCACGTTCACTCCGAGCTCCACCGCATCGTGAAAGCTGTGGTGCGAGCCCTCTCCCGTGACGAACGTATCGAGCCCCGCTTCGTGCGCGTCCTCGATTGAAGAATCGGCCCCTCCCGAAATGATCCCGATGCGGCGCACGTGGGCGGGCCCGCCGCGAATCACGAAGGGAGGAGATCCGCACACCTCCCCGATCCGGCCCGTCAACTCGTCCAGGGGAAGGTCCACCGCCGACCATACTCCGATGCCGTCCAACTCCCGCCAGCTCCCGAACCGACCCTCGATCTCGAGTCCGAGGGCCCGGGCGAGGAGAACATTGTTGCCGAGCTCAGGGTGAACGTCGAGCGGAGCGTGGGCGCTGTAGAGAGCGAGGTCGGCGTCGAACAGAGCCTTGAGACGACGGTAGGTTCTCCCGGTCACGGGAAGAGGATCCCCCCAGAACAGTCCATGGTGAACCAGCAGAAGCTGAGCACCTTCCTCCGCGGCGGCTTCTATCGTGGTCTGACACGCGTCCACCGCTGCACAGATCCGCTCCACCGGGGATCGGGCGTCCACCTGGAGACCGTTGCGGGCTCCAGGCGCATCGGGAACCCGGTCGACCTCCAGGTACTCGTCAAGGTACTCGACGATCTCATGAAGATCCGCCACGCTGCCTCCTTCTGCGTACAGGGTCCGGGAGACGCGTACCTGGACTCAGTACGCCTTGGCCCGTACCACCTCGTACCGCGATTCGGCGCCGCACAGACACCGGGTGGGCGCCGGATCCGTCCGGAATTCCTCGTCCGGGATGACCCGGATCGTCGCCTTCGTCTCGTCCTTAACGCGAGATTCACATTCCTCGTCGCCGCACCAGCCGGTGAACACGAATCCTCCCTGGCCATCGACAATCGAGCGGAACTCGTCCATCGACTCGACGCCCCGTACCGTGCTCGCCTCTCGCCGGTTCCGGGCGCCGGCCAGCAGCTCATCCTGCATCCGCACAAGGAGCGCCGGGATTTCATCGACCAGGGATTCGACCTGAATCGGCCGCTTCCGCTCTTCACCGTCCGGCGTGAATCGCCGGACCGACATCACCTGCCCCGCCTCCACGTCACGCGGCCCGACCTCGAGGCGCAACGGGACTCCGCGCCGCTCCCAGTCATAGTACTTGGCTCCCGGGTTCATGCCCTCCCGGACATCGAGCTTCGCGCGGACGTCGACTTCGGTCAGACGCGAGACGATATCCTCACCTGCCGCGAGCACGATCGACTTCTGGTCGTCGTTCCTCCAGATCGGGACGATGACGACCTGAACCGGCGCCAGGCGCGGGGGAAGGATCAGTCCCATGTCGTCTCCGTGCGCCATGATCAGCGCACCGATCAATCGGGTCGAGACCCCCCAGGAGGTACTCCACACGTACTCATGCTCCCCGTCCTCCGTCTGGTACCGCACGTCGAACGCCTTGGCGAAATTCTGTCCCAGGTTGTGGCTCGTACCTGCCTGCAGCGCCTTGTTGTCCTTCATCAGTCCTTCAGTGGCGTAGGTGCGGACCGCACCCGCGAACTTCTCGGACTCCGACTTCAGTCCGGTGACTACCGGCATCGCCATCCAGTCCTCCATGAAGGACCGGTAGACCCCCAGCATCCGCCGCGTCTCCTCTTCGGCCTCTTCCTGCGACGCGTGCGCAGTGTGCCCCTCCTGCCAGAGGAATTCCGTGGTGCGCAGAAACGGGCGTGTACGCATTTCCCACCGAACGACGTTGGCCCACTGATTCAGCAGGACGGGAAGATCCCGATACGACTGGATCCAGTCACTCAAGATCGGCCAGATGATCGCTTCCGACGTCGGCCGGATGACGAGCGGCTCTTCGAGCTCCGCGCCTCCAGCGTGCGTCACCACCGCTACCTCCGGCGCGAATCCCTCCACGTGCTCAGCCTCGCGATCGAGAGCCGACTTCGGAAGAAACAGCGGGAAGTATGCGTTCTCGTGCCCCGTGGCCTTGAACATCCCGTCCAGCGCCCCCTGGATCAGCTCCCAGATCCGATATCCATACGGGCGAATCACCATGCAGCCGCGGACCTGCGAGTGGCAAGCGAGCTCGGCCTGCTGGACGATCTCGTTGTACCAGGCCGAAAAGTCCTCTGCCTGCGGCGTCAGTCCCCTGTCGTTCCCCATGGTCTCCCGTTCATCGACGGCCGTCCCCGGCCACTGTCGTGGTTAGCGTGTCAGGCCTCGAGTAGCTTCTCGATCGAAAGGCGCGCCTCTTCGCCCGAAGCCATCGTCCGGACCAGGGCCACACCGGTCGCCGCCTCGTCGGGGCCGACGACGATTGCCCGCTCGGCTCCTGCCTGGTTCGCCGCCTTGAACTGTCGGCCGACGCTTCGGGAGGCGAAGTCGTACGCGACCCGCCGGCCCCGGTCCCTCAGTCCATGCGTGAGTCGCAACACGAGCGCTCTCTGCTCCGGCTCGACGCAGATGATGTAGTCGTCGATCGCGCTCGGCTCCGGCGGTACGAGACCCCGGGCCCGTAACAGCTCTCCGAGTACCACATCACCCATTCCGAACCCGAGCGCCGGCAGGTCCGGTCCCCCGACCGCGGCAAGCAGCTGGTCGTACCTCCCGCCACCGCAGATCGCCCGGAACTCGCCCCTGCGATCCCACAGTTCGAACACGGTGCCCGTGTAGTAGGCGAGTCCTCTGACCAGGCTCGGATCGAACTGGACGTAGGCCCCCAGTCCGAAGGACTCGAGGTTCTGAATCACTCGTCCCAGGCGCGCGGCGGCCTCCCGCACCAACGGAACGTCTCCGGCCACTGCAACCAGTTCATCCAGCTCGAGTTCCGCCAGATGGAGCAATCTGCGAGCCCCCTCCTCGCTGGCTCCCGCCGCCTGCAGGCGCTCGAGAACCCAGTCTTCGCTCTCCCTGTCCAGCTTGTCGAGCGCTGCGAACGCCGGGCCGAGCCCTGCCTCGGAAACTCCGTGTGCGGTGAGCAGGCCACCCACCAGGCCGCGGTCCGAAATCCGGGCGACGAAATCTTCGGACGCGAGCCCGAACCCACGGAGCATATCTATGGCGGCGGCGACAATCTCGGAGTCGGCCAGGTCTCCCGATTCGCCCACGATGTCGAGATTCAACTGGAAGTGCTCGCGCAGGCGCCCCTTCTGCGGACGTTCGTACCGGAACAGCTGCGGAACGGAATACCAGCGAATCGGCTTCGGAAGACCGCCGGCCCGGGCTCCGACCATGCGAGCAAACGACGGAGTCATCTCCGGGCGGAGCGCCACCTCCCTGCCGCCCTGGTCGGTGAAGCGATACAGCTGTCCGACGATTTCCTCACCGGACTTCCGGACGTACAGATCGAGGGGCTCGAGCGGCGGACCGTCATACTCGACGAATCCGTACCGCTCGGCGACCGATCGCCATACCGCGACAATGTGCTTCCTGAGCGCCATCTGCTCGGGATAGAAATCGCGAAATCCGGGAAGGCTCGAAAGATCCATAGGCGGCGCAAGCTACGGGAATCCAAAGGGAGCGTGCAATAGAAAACGCCGCCCGGTTGCGGTCAGCCCGGGCGGCGTCCATTCAGCGGATTCGTCGTGAGCGGTGGGGCCGCATGAATCTCGCGGAGTCGAACGCCCCGCTCAGTCGCCCGAGCTGCAGTACCTGTCGTAGGCCTGTTTGAGATCGTCTGCAATCTCCGTCGCGTCTCGACTTTCGATCTCGTGCCGCTCGAGCATGAATACGTGCTCGCCATCACGAAACAGGGCGATCGACGGGCTCGACGGTCGGTACCCGACCATGTACTCGCGCGCCCGTTCCGTTGCTTCGAGATCCTGGCCCGCGAACACCGTGAGAAGCTTCTCCGGCTGAACTTCGTGGCCTGTAGCGATGGCCACTGCCGGACGAGCATTCCCGGCGGCACAGCCGCACACGGAATTGATGACGAGCAGAGCCGTGCCGCTCGCATCGGTCAGCGCCGCGTCGACGTCAGTAGCCGACAGGAGTTCCTCTGCACCGAGTCGTACGAGCTCGTCCCGCATCGGTCTCACGACTTCAGGATTGTATGGCATCAGCCTGGTCCCCTCGGAATATCGGTTTGGTCGGACAGCACCCGCAGGGCATCCCCGACGGTATGACTCGATCCGGTCACGAGTACCGTGCCGTCACCGGCGAGTTCCCGCGCCCGCCTCAAGGCCCGATCGAAATCCGATATCACCTCGATCCGGTGTCCCGGTACCGCGTGGGACGCCTCTTCGGGATTCCAGTGACGTTCTTGCGGAGCTGATGGAGGAACCGTGAACACCGCCGCCGTCGTGTGCCTCAGCACTGGCTGGAGCATCTCGCGCCACGGCTTGTCCCCAAGAATTCCGATCAGGCCCACGATCGGCTCGGGAAGTGGAATCCGCCTGAGCGTCTCCTCGAGGGCCCGAGCCCCCGCGGGATTGTGAGCCACGTCGAGTACGACAGTTCCCTCGGGCCGCTCCAGAACCTGGAATCGGCCGGGCCAGCGTACCCCGGCCAGAGCGGTCCGACTGGATACCGGGTCCAGCGCATTACCGGCTGCTTCGACGACCGCGAGCGCGAGGCCGGCATTCGTGGCCTGGTGCGCGCCCGGAAGCGGCACTTGAAACCGCTCCAGATCGAGATCCGTTGGTGATCGATACGTGAACCCGGTCCCCCCGATATCGGTAGCGACACTCTCGACCCGCACCTCTCGTCCGAGGACGACCAGCGGCGCGGAGAGATCGGCCGCACGCCCGGCCACGATCGCAGCCAGCGGCTCCGGCAACGAGCCCACGACGATCGGGATGCTCTGCTTGATGATCCCCGACTTCTCCCGTGCGATCTGTTCCAGCGTATCGCCGAGATGATCGGCGTGATCCAGAGCGATATTGGTGATCGCGCATGCATCGGGCGTGAGTACGTTCGTGGCGTCGAGACGTCCGCCGAGTCCAACCTCGATCACGGCTTGCTCGACCCCGGCGCGGGCGAATGCGAGCAACGCCACTGCGGTGATGGATTCGAAAAACGTAGCGCCCTCACGCTCCGCCAGGGGCAGGACTTCAGACGCACAACCGTGCAGCAATTCTGGATCGATCGGCCGACCGTCAATCCGGATGCGCTCCGACGGGTCGACGAGATGTGGTGAGGTGTACAGGCCCGTACAAACCCCGTGTCCGCGTAGCAGGCCCTCCGCCATCGCCGCGACTGAGCCCTTCCCGTTCGTGCCGCCGACGAGAATCGAATCGAAAGCGCTCTGGGGCGTATCAACGGCTGCGAGCATCGAGCGGATGCGCTCGATGCCCCATACGATCTTCGTTGGCGGGTTCCGGCTCAGCAGGGTCGCAAGCGCGCCCCGCTCAGCATCCGGCGGCTTCAGCACATGTGGTCGAGGAGCACGGTGATCGTCTCCTTCAGTTCACCGCGTGGAACGATCGTGTCGACCATTCCGTGCTCGAGCAGAAATTCCGATGTCTGGAATCCATCCGGCAGGTCCTGGCGAATCGTCTCCTTGATCACCCGCGGACCCGCAAATCCGATCAGCGCGCCCGGCTCGGCGAGATTCACGTCGCCCAGCATGGCGTAGCTCGCCGTAACGCCACCTGTCGTCGGATGGGTGAGCACGCTGATGAACGGGAGCCCGTGTTCGGCCAGTCTCTGGAGCGCGGCTGCGGTCTTCGCGAGCTGCATCAGCGAGAAGATCCCCTCCTGCATTCTCGCGCCCCCGGAGGCGGAAACGATGATCACCGGCGCCTTTCGATCGACCGCTCGCTCGATCATCCGGGCGATTTTCTCTCCCACCACGGAGCCCATGCTGCCACCGATGAAACCGAACTCCATTACACCGACACACGCGAGTCGTCCGTTGATCCGGCCGGAGCCGGTGAGCACGGCGTCGCGCGTGCCGACCTTTGCCTCGGCATGCTCCACCCGTTTCGTATACGGCTTCGAGTCCACGAATCCGAGCGGATCCGCAGACCTGAGTTCTGTGTCGAACTCCTCTTCGAACCCATCGTCCAGCAGGAGGTCGACGTAGGCCACTGCGGGAATACGAAAGTGATTTCCGCACTCCGGGCAGACGTACAGGTTCTCGGTGAGACGGCGAACGTAGAGGATCTCGCCGCACGAATCGCACTTCTCCCACACATCTGCGGCCATTTCCCGCTTCTGGGAAACGAGCTTCTGCTTTTCCTTCTTGAACCAGGCCATTTGCACTCCGAGAGCATGAAGTCGGCCGGGAATATACCTGTCACACCTCCGGGCTGCGATCCGCCGCCTGTCCGGGTACTTCGGTCAGCTCTCCAGTGCCGTCCGGGAGATCAGTGCCACGCCGATGAATGTCATGAGCAGGAAGGTCCCTCCGTAGCTCACGAACGGGAGTGGAAGACCGGTGACCGGCATCAGACCGACCGTCATTCCAATGTTGATCACGAGGTGGGCGAACCAGGCGCCGAACAGCGAGAAGGTCAGGATACTGCCGAAATTCTGGCTCGATCCCACCGCGATTCGAACCACGCGATGCAGGAGCCAGCCAAATGCCGCCAGGACTACGAGCACTCCGACGAAGCCGAGCTCCTCTCCGATGAC
>JAENXO010000529.1 GCA_016649455.1 Gemmatimonadota bacterium
AGAATCAGCGACACCTTGTCGCCCACGCCCCCGGTGGAGTGCTTGTCCACCGCCGGCGGCCCCCCGTCGCGGAAGTCGAGACAGGCCCCGGACTCGATGATCGTCCGGGTGAACGCCTCCAGCTCTTCGGGCGACAGACCCTGGTAGTAGACCGCCATCAGGAAGGCGGCCATCTGATAGTCGGCGACGGTCCCGCTCAGGAACCCCTCGAGAAACGCCGCCAGTTCCCCTGCCGTGAGTTCGCGGCCGTCACGCTTCCGTTCGATTGCCTCGGCCGGAAGCATACTTCAGCGACGCAGCCGCTCCCGCCCCTTCTCGACGGCATCCGTCAGTCGGTCACTCGTCCGATCTGCCCGGTCCCGGGCGCGGCCCGCGAGTTTCTTCGTCTCTCTGGCAGTCCGATCGGCGATCCGCCGGGTCTCGTCACGCGCTTCCTCGAGCGCCTCGCCAGCGGTCTCCGACAGTTCCTCCGCTCGACGGGCCAGCTGACGCCGGGTCCGCCGCCCACTCTGCGGTGCCAGCAGCAGCGCGGCACTCGTCCCGACAAGCGCGCCGAGCGTCAGTCCGACGATGAAGCTCAGTGCATCCCGGTATTCTGAATTCTCCACGATTCCCTCCTCGGTCTGGTCGGCGCGACATCGCCTCTCGGGACGGACTTCGTCATCCGGGGCGCGCGCCTTCCCGCAATCTGCAGCGCCGGGCCCCGGAAACCAACCGGCCTGCCGAGGACCGGTGCCGGACGACCGGGTTGCCGGCGCCCGGCCGCCCGCTACCTTTGATGGTTCTGGTGGTCATCGAGATCCGGGCAGGCCGGCAGGAGTCATTCAAACGTGAGGAAAGATGGGTGATCGCGGTCTGACAGACCTGACGCTTCCCGTTCCGTGCACCGTACTGGAAAGACTGCTTTCCATGCTTCCGGCGGGGGGCGAAGCCGAGATACGACTGGTTGGTCACGACACCGGTGTCGCGCTCGCCGGGCGGATAGGCGAGACCGCTCACGACCCTGATCCTTCCTGGAACGCCATCGATGACGCGTGGAGGGAACTCGGTCTCGGGCGACTTTCCCGATCCGCACCCGGTCCGGGATTGATGGAGATCGTCCTCGAGGAGTCGGGAATCCCGTCCGGTTCGCCAGACTTCGTACAGGGACTGCTGGAAGGCCTGATCGAGAGCTTCGTCTCCGAGCCGGTCAGGGCCTCCGCTGTCGCCGACACGATCGACGATCCGGAGGTCGCCCAGTTCCGCTTCGTAGTCGGAGCGCCGGAGTTGATCGCACGTCTCCGGCCGGGCCTCGACTCCGGTCGGAGCATCGCGGACCTGATGGAGGAAGTCTGGAGTTGAACTCCGGGCAAGGCCGGATCGTGGCTCTCGACTACGGCCGCCGCAGAATCGGCGTGGCCGTCTCGGACCCCGGCAGGGTCCTGGCCTCGCCGCATTCGACGATCGAGCACCGGTCGGCTGCGGGAGAGCCGCCGGCCGCGCTCCTGGAGCTGCTGAAACAGCTCGATCCGACCGAAGTGCTCATCGGGATTCCCCTGAACATGGATGGGAGCGAAGGCGCCATGGTTGTAGAGGCCCGCCGATTCGGAATCCGGATCGGAGAACTGCTGGAACTTCCGATTACCGAACGGGACGAGCGACTGAGTTCGGTCGAAGCGGACCGGAGGATCCGGGAATCGGGTCTGTCGCGTGGCAAGCGGCGGGAGAAGGGCCGTCGAGACATGGTCGCGGCCGCGGTGCTGCTCGAAGACTTCCTGGCGGAGCGCTAGATGAAGCTCCGGCGCGAGTGGCACTCCGGTATGTCGCTGATCGATTCCGCACGGCTCAGATCGACCGTTGGAATCATGCTGATATCGCTCCTTCCGGCGGCATGCAGTGAGCCTCCCACGAACCAGGTGGAATCGCGATTCCCGGAGGTCGAGGTAGTCATCCCCGGCGGTGCGACCGCGATCCAGATCGGGCGTGAGCTCAGGACCGCCGGTCTCGTGCAGTACCCGAGGATATTCGCCTTGACGGCACGGGTGATCGGATCGGAAAGCAGTTTGAAGGCAGGCCGGTATCGATTCGCCCTGGACGCGTCGTACTTCGAGATGCTGGAAGCGCTCGAGCGTGGAACG
>JAENXO010000547.1 GCA_016649455.1 Gemmatimonadota bacterium
GCGGGGTTCGAGCGGATCGGCGAGAATCGGGTGGCCGAAGCCGAGACCAAGCGCGAGGCGCTGGCCGGGTTGGACGTAAGCTGGCACATGGTCGGTCACGTTCAGAGGAACAAGGCCGATCAGGTGGTCCGGACGTTCGACCTGGTGGAGTCCGTGGACTCGATCAGACTCGCGGTCCGTCTGTCCGAAACGTGTGAACGGACAGGGCGGAAGCCGCTTCCCGTACTCGTGCAGGTCAACGCGTCCGGGGAAGTCGCCAAGGGTGGGTTTGCCGTGTCGGAGGCGCTGGAGCCGATAGCCGAAATCTGCGCCTTGCCTGGACTGATAGTAAGGGGAATCATGACGATGGCTCCATTCGTCGGTGATCCCGGGCAGCTTCGGGCAGTATTTCGGCGGACACGTACACTGTTTGACAGATGCGGGGAGACCGTGCCCGGGTTCACGGCCGAAATCCTGTCGATGGGGATGAGCAACGACTTTGAGCTCGCGGTCGAAGAGGGGAGCACCGAGCTTCGCCTGGGAACGATCCTCGTAGGGGAGAGACCGGGAAGATGATGGATCTTACGCCACTCGACGTGCGCAAGAAGAAGGAAGACTTCCGCCGGGTCGTTCGCGGATATGATCCGGCCGAAGTCGATGGGTTCCTCGATATCGTCTCCGACAGACTCGAGGACCTGGTGGGACGGGAGCTTCGTCTTCGCGAACAGTCGGATCTTCTGCGCGAGCAGCTCGCCGCATTCCAGGACCGGGAACGGGCTCTGAACGAAGCCCTGGTCACGGCCCAGGAATTGAGGGAAGAAGCCCGGGCTCAGGCCGAGAAGACCGCTGACCTGCGTATTCGTGACGCGGAGCGCCAGGCCGAGGCGATTCGCCGCGATGCCGACCTCGCGGTCCAGGGGGCGCTCCGTGGACTCGACGACCTGCAAGTCCGGCGATCCAGTTTTCTGCGCTCGCTGCGCTCGACGGTAGAGCACTTCCTTGCCGAACTCGAAGAGGCAGAGCGCCGGGGGACTGTGGTCGCGGACGCTGACGAAAGTGTCCCGGAATCGTCGCTCCAGATTTCGGATGAGTCCGATGGATCTGGAGAACTCGAGGCTGGTCACGAGCCGGAGGATGTGCACTTCGGGTCGGACGGAGCCTGATGGGCCGGATGGAGTACCGCGATCTCACTGAACCCATCGAGGCGCTGGAAGAAGAAATTCTCTCCATGTGGGAGCAGGAGCGGACGTTCGAGCAGAGTCTCGCGCTGCGTGACGGTGCTCCGGAATTTGTCTTCTATGAGGGTCCGCCCACCGCCAACGGCCGCCCCGGGGTTCATCACATTCTGGCCAGGACGATCAAGGACACCGTTGCCCGGTATCGGGCCATGGCCGGATACCACGTAACCCGGATCGCCGGCTGGGATACCCATGGTCTCCCCGTGGAGATCGAGGCCGAGAAGCGCCTCGGGATATCGGGCAAGCCGGAGATCGAACAGATCGGAATCGCCGAATTCAATCAGGCGTGCCGCGACAACGTGTTTACCTACAAAGAAGACTGGGAGCGCCTCTCACAGCGGATCGGGTACTGGCTCGACTACGACCACCCGTATATCACCTTCCGGCCCGAGTACGTCGAGTCGGTATGGTGGGCACTGTCGGAGATCGATCGTAAAGGACTGCTTTACCGCGGTTTCAAGGTTCTTCCGTATTGTCCAAGGTGCGGAACGGGGCTGTCCAGTCACGAGGTCGCTCAGGGGTACGCGGATCGGTCGGATCCGTCGGTGACCGTCCGCTTCCCGATCGTCGGTGAGAAGGATCGCAGCCTGCTCGTGTGGACGACGACTCCGTGGACCCTCGTATCGAATGTGGCGGTCGCCTTCGGGCCGGGAATCTCGTACGTGGAAGTGGAGCGGGACGGCGAAAGATTCGTGCTCAGCGGAGCACGAGTCCAGGAGCTGTTCGGAGACGACGCTCGGATCGTGCGCGACGTGAGCGCCGACGAGCTGGCTGGCCTGACC
>JAENXO010000031.1 GCA_016649455.1 Gemmatimonadota bacterium
AGATTTCGATTCGCCACCTGCTGACCCACGCCGCGGGATTCCCCGAGGACAATCCGTGGGGCGACCGGCAGCTGGCCGATTCGGACGAGGAACTGCGGGGCCTGATTGCCGGTGGCGTGTCGTTCTCCAACGTTCCCGGCATCGAGTTTGAATACAGCAATCTCGGCTTCGCCCTGCTGGGGCAGATCGTCCAGGTCGTGTCGGGTATGAGCTTCCCGGAATACACGCGGAAAAACATCTTCGAGCCGCTCGGAATGAGCAGCACGGTGTGGGAATTCGAGAATGCTCCGCCCGAGGATCTCGCGCTCGGGTACGCGTGGCAGGACGACGCGTGGGTGAACATCCCGCTGGAACATCATGGTTCATTCGGCGCGATGGGTGGACTCATCACCTCGATCGAGGATTTCAACGCTTACGTCGCCCTCCACCTGTCGGCCTGGCCGCCTCGCAGCGATCCGGATAACGGCCCCCTCAAGCGAAGCTCGTTGCGCGAGATGCATCAGCCGTGGAGGTTCGCCTCCGTGATGGCCGATTTCCGGTACCCGAACGGCAGGGAATGTCCCTCGGCTCGGGCCTACGGCTACGGTCTGCGCTGGCAGGAAGACTGCGATGGCAGGGTGCTGATCGGTCACACAGGCGGGTTGCCGGGATTCGGCAGCAACTGGATGATGATGCCAGAGTACGGACTGGCCGTGATGTCGTTTGACAACCGGACGTACGGTGGCACGAGTACGCTCAACACGGCCGTGCTCGATTCGGTCATCGTGCTTGCGAGACTCGAGCCTCGACAACTTCCTGCATCGGACATTCTCGAGTTGCGACGAGACCAGCTGGTCGAACTCTGGCCAGACTGGGAAGGCGCCGAAACGTCAGGGATCTTCGCAGACAACTTCTTCCTGGACTATCGATTGAACGACATCGTGGCTGCGACGCGGGAATTGAATGAAGAGACCGGGGGGATCATCGGTGTCAGCGAGGTTGTGCCCGAGAATCAACTGCGTGGGAAGTTCATGCTTTACGGCGAGAACAAGAATCTGGAATTCTTCTTCACGCTGTCCCCGGAGCGGGATCCGCTGATCCAGCATGTAGACATCAGGAGGGTCGACAAGTAATGGCCGAGAAACCGTTCGTTGACTACTACGAAGTCCTGCAGCTCGGACAGAACGCCGACCTCGAGACGATCGAGCGCGTGTTCCGCCTGCTCGCCAAGCGGTACCACCCGGACAACACGGAGTCGGGCGACGACGAGCGGTTTCGAGAGGTTCACGCCGCCTTCGAAGTGCTCACGGATCCGGGGCTCCGTGCCGAGTATGACGTCCAGTACGATCGGAACAAGAGCTTGCAGTGGAATATCTTCGAGCAGACCTCGGCGATCGGTGGTCAGGAAGAAGACCGGCGCATCTTCCGCGGAGTCCTGGCGCTGCTCTACGCCGCCCGGCGGAAGAATCCGCGGGCCGGCGGCCTCGGCTCGGTCGATCTGGAGAGAATGCTCGGCGTACCGCGCGAGCACCTGGAGTTTCCGAACTGGTACCTCAAGAAGAAGGGGTGGGTGGAGGTTCTCGACTCGGGTCAGTTCGCGATCACGGTCGAGGGAATCGACAAGATCAGTGCGGACGACCTGGCGGTTCCCGACAACCGTCTTCTGAGCGAGCTCCGGAACGTCGCTCCTGAGGAACAGCCGGGCTGAGATCGGGAGACGCATGTTCGCCGGCGCGGACCCGTCTTCTGCAGGCGTACGATCGACTTCGCTTTGTGCAATATTGACGGAATTCCTCACATCATCCTGCATGCGGCGGCTCCGGGATATAGCCAATGAAGATTCCTCTGGCAGCCCTGCCTCAAACTCGCTGATCTGCCGATGGAACAACGAGATACGTGTGTGAGGCGCAGGTGGTGTCGCACCCGGCCGGAGCCGCGTGGCACCTCTCTTGCCCCCAAATCGGCGACTGACTGATTGAGACGGGTCTTCGCGCGGCCCAGTCGGCGACCGCCGTCTCAACTGGTAAGCCGCAACCTTTGGGGGGGGCTCTCGTGAACGATCAGCCGTTCGTCGACTACTACGAAGTACTGCAACTCGGCCAGAACGCCGATGCCGAGACTGTCGAGCGCGTCTATCGACTGTTCGCCAAGCGGTACCATCCGGACAATGCTGCATCCGGAAATGAAGAGCGATTTCGGGAAATCCACGACGCCTTCGAGATGCTCTCGGACCCGCGGCGTCGTGCCGAATACGACGTTCAGTACGATCGGAACAAGAGCCTGCAGTGGGAGATCTTCGAGCAGAATTCGGCCGTCGGCAGTCACGAAGAGGACCGGCGGATCTTCCGCAGCATCCTGTCGGTGCTGTATGCCGCGCGGCGGAAGAACCCTCTGTCGGGCGGTATGGGATCGATCAACCTTGAGAAGATCCTCGGCGTTCCCCGCGAGCACCTGGAATTTCCGTCCTGGTACTTGAAGAAGAAGGGTTGGATCGAAGTCCTCGATTCCGGTCAGTACGCGATTACAATCGACGGAATCGATATGGTCAGCAGGGAGGATCTCTCGATTCCGGACGACCGGCTGCTGTCCGAATCTCCGCTGGAGGAAGACGCGGCCTAGCAGGGACGGCGGCAGTTTCCAACAGGTTGCAGCACCTCTTTCGGTGGGGTTGATGACGGACGACATTGAACCGATGTATGCGTTCGCGTTTCGCCGCATCGCGGTGCTGTTCATATTCTGGTCCGTGATTCCGGTTGCCGGGCTGGCCCAGCACGCCCAGACCTCAGCGGGGGCTCTCTCCGCCGATTCCCCCACACTCGAAGAACTCGCGTTCATCGACGGGATCGCCGGTGACACGACCCCTGTGTCTGTCCTCGCGTCCGGGGACACGCTGACCCTCGACTCCGAATGGGTAGATCTGCCTCCGAACGTGCCGAGGGCGCTGGGCGGGATCGCGATCACCAACTTCCTGGCCGTTGGTATCAACGTTCTGTGGCGAGACGAGCCATCGACCGGACCGGGGTCGTGGTGGGACAACATTCAGGGCGGCTGGGAGTGGGATACGAATCCCATCAGGGTCAATTCTTTCGAGCACCCGTGGGCCGGGGCGGTGTACTACAACGTGGCCCGGGCGAACGGGCTCTCATTCTACGCCGCGCTGCCGGCGACTGCCGCGGGCAGTCTGATGTGGGAACTGTTCGGCGAGCCTAGGCCCCCCGCAACGAACGACGTCCTTACTACAACTCTCGGTGGGATCGCGCTCGGCGAGCCACTGCGCCGCCTGTCGCTGGTGGTCCTCGACAACCAGGCTTCCGGGTTCAGCCGGTTCTGGCGTGAGGCCGTGGTCTTCGTATTCAACCCGGGTCTCGGACTCGACCGGCTGTCGCGCGGCCAGCTGTGGAGCGCGGGAGCCAATTCCCCGGACCGGCTTCCGCAGACGCTCGCCGGCCAGGTCGAAATGGGTGCCGTGCGACTCACGCCAGCCGGCGGATCTCCGGGCCAGCCCGCGGACGCGGCAATCCTGAGGTTCGGGCTGCAATACGGAGATCCGTTCGACGGTGAGAAGGTCAGTCCCTTTTCTTCGTTCACGGGCACGATGGAGATGTCGAGCCTGTCGGCAGTTCTCACGCAGCTCGGGGCTCGTGGCATCATCGCCTCGATCGGCCAGCGGGACGGACCGACCGACAAGGTGGTCGGGGTCTTCCTCGATTTCGACTATCGCTGGGATGGACGAGTGGGATTCGCGGAGCAGAGCGTCGGGCTCGGCCTTCTATCCCGGTTCGGCAGCGAGCGGTGGCGAGTGAAAACGGACCTGAGTGCCGAGGCGGTGCCACTCCTCGCGAGCACCGATCGCTGGTCGACGCCCGCGACCGGCCGCTACTACGAATTCGGCAGCGGGCTGGGTGGCAGGGCAGTGGCGCAGCTCGAACACCACGGCAGACGACTGGTCTTCGGGAGCCTCCGGGCGTACTGGGCGGTGACCCTGAACGGCGCTTCGAGCAGCAAGTTGATACAGATCGCTGAAATCGAAGCACGAACCCCGCCGCTGGGCCCGCTGTCGCTCGGAGCCAACTACAGGCTGTATCGGCAGAGCAGCCAGTACGACGACAGACGGACCGGCCACGAATCCATGTCCAGTTTCTCGATCTTCCTGTCGTCGGGAGGTTGAGCGGCGGACGGTCGGAAGTACCCGCATTCTACCAGTTGCTCTGCGACGTCGTGTCGCAGTCCGACGCCGATCCGGTAGATCCGAGTTCCTCGGCGGTGGAAGCCAATTCCGTCGCGAGTCTGTCGGCCCTCCGCGCTGCCTGCCTCCCGGGCGACATCGCGAAGTTCCGACAGTGTGAGGCTCCTCTCGAGTCCCTGTTGTGGCAGCCCGGCTTTCTCCAGTTCGACGGCGTGACTCAAGATCGCGTCGACTTCCTGCTCACTGAATCTTCGGTCTCCATCTTCCATCCGGTACACCGTCCCGGCCTGTCGCAGTAGGGGCGAACACGATGATCGTGCAGGATATTTGTCCGGGGTAGCGGCTGGTAACATCCCCGCTCCGCCTCGTTCCAACGACCGCGGTCCACTAGCTTCGAGTTCACCGGCCGGGCACACCGACTGTTGTCACTTTGCTCAGGATGAACTGATCGATGATCTCCGCGCACGAAGCACTCGAACGATTGCGCGAGGGGAACCGACGATTCGTGTCGGGAAAGCAGGGCCGCGATGCTGATCCGGGCCGCTCGCCGGGACCCGAACTGACCGGGGGGCAGGAGCCGAGCGCGATAATACTCGGCTGTTCCGATTCTCGGGTGCCGGCCGAAATCGTGTTCGACCAGGGGCTCGGGGACCTGTTCGTCATCCGCGTCGCGGGGAACATCGTGGCCCCCTCTCTGGTTGGCAGCGTCGAGTTCGCGGCGCAGCAATTCGGCACCCGGCTGGTAGTGGTCCTGGGGCATTCGGAGTGTGGGGTCATCCTCGCCGCGCTGGAGGCGATCAAGCGACCGTTTGAAAGCAAGTCGCCCAACCTGCAATCGATCATCGACCGGGTCCGGCCGGTCGTCGAGGAAGCAGTGCGAACCGGGCACGGACTGGAGCCTGAAGACCTGGTCCGACATGCGGTCCGGAAGAATGTGCGAGCATCGGCAGAGCACCTTCGACAAGATTCGGAGACCCTGGCTGGACTGATCGAAACCGACGGTCTCCTCGTGGTCGGCGCCGAGTATTCGCTGGAGACGGGAGAAGTCGAGTTCTTCGATGGAGTGGAAATTTGATGAAGCGATACGGGCTGTTGGTCTGCCTCGCTCTGGGTGCCTGTTCGACAGGACAGGATCCAGAGCCGGATCTGGTCGCGATCGACGTGCTGCTGAACCCGGACCCGTCAATGGTTAACGTCGTCGTGGGCGTGAACACGAGGCTCCGGGGAAACTACCCCGCTGGTTTCGCTCTTGGCGCGGACCACGCCCCACACATCACGGTGCTGCAGCGCTTCGTACGTGTCGAGGATCTCGCGCAGGTGTCAGAGGCGGTCGAGGAAGTGACCCGGCGCATGGATCCCACCGGGCTCCAACTGACGGCTACCGGATTCTACTACAACCTTCACGAAGCTCTCGGTCTGGCGGGAATCACGGTTGCGCCGACCCCGGAATTGCTCGATTTCCAGGCCGAGATCATTGCGGCGGTCCAGCCGTTCAGTGTCAGGGACGGTACGGGTGCTGCGTTCGTGCAGAATCCGAACGGAATCCCGATCAGTCAGTCGACGGTCGACAACATGAATGCTTTCGTTCCGAAATCCAGCGGGCAGAACTACGATCCGCATATCACGATCGGCCTGGCCGAGCCGGACTTCCTTCAGAGTATCCTGGAGGAGCCGTTTGCGCCGATTCGGTTCACTCCGAACTCGGTGAGCGTCTACCAGCTCGGCGATCTGGGCACCGCCCGAAAGAAGCTCTGGCCGCAGGAGTGACAGGAACAGACGTCCATGCAATGCCCCATGTGAGCCATTCTCGGAAAGAACGGATGCCGACCTGATGGATCGAACTCTCGTAGCCACCTTCGACGAACTCGAAGATCGAACTCCCGCCCACGCGCTCGTCGGCAACACGGACCTCGTGGTGATCCGCTATGGCGACGAAGTGTCGGTACTCTACGGGAGGTGTCTGCACCGCGGCGCGCTGCTGGCCGACGGCCACGTAGAGGGCGACAATCTGATCTGCGGATTGCACTTCTGGGACTACCGCGTCGATTCCGGTATCAGCGAATACAGCAACGCCGAGCAGTTGCACAAGTTCGCGGCCCGGGTCGAAGATGGTGGCGTATACGTGGATCTGGAGGAGATCGAGGCGTGGGAGCGGTCGCACCCCCAGCCCTACAAGCGTGAGTCGTACCAGGGTGCGTACCAGGACGTGCACGGCACGCCCGAGGAGCCGTACGTCGGCCAGATCCGCAGCCTCGCAGGCCACGGACTCGAACTGACCGGAGCACATGGTCCGGTAGCATCGATGGGAGTACCGCGCCAGCAGCTTCCGTCGTGGGATGATCTGCAGTTCGTTACGGCGCAGCTGCATCGCCTGCCGCAGCTGGATGACGTCCACGTGGGCACGGAGTTGATCGTCGGGCCGGGCGCGAGGAAACCACTTCGTCTTGAAATTCCGATCTTCGTCTCAGACATGAGCTTCGGCGCATTGTCGGAGGAGGCGAAGATTGCCCTGGCGCGCGGCGCCGAGCTGGCCGGGACGGGAATCGCCTCCGGCGAGGGCGGGATGCTGCCCGAGGAACAATCCGAAAATTCGCGTTACTTCTACGAGCTCGCCTCGGGACGGTTCGGATTTTCGTGGGACAAGCTCGACCTCGTACAGGCCTTCCACTTCAAGGGCGGGCAGGGGGCGAAGACGGGTACCGGCGGGCATCTGCCAGGTGAAAAGGTGCAGGGGAAGATCGCCGAAGTTCGTGGCCTGAAGGTGGGTGAGCCGGCGGTGTCGCCGGCACGGTTCCCCGCCTGGACGAGTCTCGACGATTACAAGGAATTCGCGACGGAGGTGCGTGAGCGAACCGGCGGTATCCCGATCGGCTTCAAGCTCTCTGCGCAGCACATTGAGAAAGACCTCGACGCAGCTCTCGAGATCGGGGTGGACTATGTGATCCTCGACGGTCGGGGAGGGGGGACGGGAGCTGCACCGCTGATCTTCCGGGACAACATTTCGGTCCCGACCATGCCAGCCGTCGCACGGGCGCGCCGACACCTGGACGCGAGCGATGCTTCACATGTAACCCTGATCGCCACGGGAGGTCTCCGTACGGCAGCTGATTTCGCCAAGGCGATGGCGCTGGGTGCCGACGGGGTGGCGATCAGCAACTCCGCCATGCAGGCGATCGGTTGTATCGCCATGCGTGCCTGTCACACGAACAACTGTCCGGTGGGGATCGCGACTCAGAAGTCACACCTCCGGGCACGGCTCGCGGTGGACGAAGGGGCGCAGCGGCTGGCCCGATTCCTCGAGGCGACGACCCATCTCATGCAGACGCTCGCGCGAGCGTGTGGGCACACGAACCTGCAGGCATTCGTGGTTGACGATCTGACCACGTGGAAGACGGAGATCGCCGAATTGACAGGGGTGAGATTCTCAGGTGTGCGAGGCGATCCGAGCCGGGGGATCAATACGAAAACGTGAAGCCGCGCCTCGAGTACAACGGCAGGCCGAAAGACACGGACCAGAAGACCTAAGAACTGTCGCGCGTACGTCGGCGGAAGAATTCACCAACGGAACTACGAAGCGCCTCTGCAGGCCCGGAGCGCTCCCGGGGTGTGCTCGCCGCGGTCTGAGCCTCGGGATGGGCCAGATCATTGCCTGGACCGTGTCCGTGCAGGGCCTGTTCGGCCTCCAGTTTCCTGGCCTCGAGAAGCTGAATTCGCTCGTACAGCTCCTTTTCCATCTCCTCCTTGGCTTGAATCTCCCGCAGAATCGAGTCGAATTCGACGCCCTGGGCGGCGAGTCGTTCAGCCTCCTCCTCGGCACTCCTGACGAGTCCACGCGCCTGGATTCGCGCCTCACGGAGCAGCTTTCCCTCATCTCCCTGATCGGCCAGATCGTGCAGCTTCACCTGCGACTGGATCGTCTCGAGCTCGGCCTTGGCCCTTGCAGCAAGTCGACCCGCCTCCTCCTCGGCCTGGGCCAGGAGGTCGCTGGCGTGAAGCCGCGCCTCTGCTTCGGTCTGCTCGACGAACTCGCGAGCCTGGCTCAGCGCATCTTCCTCGGCTTGCGCCAGAAGCTCTCTGGCCTTGTTCCGCGCCTTTTCGATGCTTGCTTCGGCCTCTGCGACCTCACGTTCGGTCATGAGGCGCGTGTGGCTCGTTGACATCAGGCGGGCCAGCTCCTGCTCGGCCCGACTCCGTGCATTCTCGAGCTCCGAAACCCGCCTTTTCAGCGCTTCCTCGGCGGCTTCTCGATTGCGCAACTGCTTCGTCGACTCCTCGAGGGCGCGCTCGAGCTTGTCTCGTTCCCCGGGGTCAGGATCGTCTGGAAGCGCTTTTCTGGGCAATCGCTCGTTAACCAGACCGCGAAGAGTCTGATACTGCTTCTCGACCTTCTCGGACCTGGCCTGCAGGTCACCGGATCGTGTGGCTATCTCCATCCGCTCGTGCATCAGAACCGAACGCTCAGTCTCGTGAAGGTCTATTGCCCGGCGTAGCTCCCGAAAGGCGCGGTTCTTCCGACGGGACTGGTCGACAGCGAGGGGCCCCAGTATGAAGGCGCCACCGAAAACGGCGGTCAACGCGAGCAACTCGGATGAGAGCACAGCCGCAAACACGGCCGCCATGATCAGAATTGCCGCGACCGCGATGATGAGAGTGGTCCCGTGTTCGACAAAATTCCCGATTCCGGCATTCGAGTCGTGTGGATTCACCTCGAAGGCCTCGTCGTGTCTGTACCAGTTCCAGAGTCGGTCGAAGCGTGAAAAGTCCATGTCAACTCAGGATACATATTTCGGACCAGCTGCTAAGTCGAAGTTGGCGCGACGCATGTGCGACGGCAGGCTATATTGATGTCGTCCGACATCCACACCCGGGAAACGGATCCACGAGGTCGGAACCTCTAAGAATATGCCGGCGCAATGTTCCATGGTAGGGAAGGCTGAGAGATGAAGACGCGGACCTGTATTTGCGTCGCGGTGCTCCTGGGCGCCTGTACGATTGCGGAGCCTGTCGACTTGTGCGAGCCGTTCTCGGCCTTGCTGGTGGCCGTTCCCCGCACCTCCTTCGTCACTCGCACGGGAGAGTTCGAGTCGACCTGGGACGGATCCCGGCGCTTCGGCTGCGAGATCCAGTTCGAGACGAGCGACTCCCTTCGTCAGGGTAAGGCCATGCCTGCTTTCGAGGCCGAAGAAGGGTCGGCCATGTACGATCTCGGCTGGCGGATGAGCGACGGTATCCTCGCCGATGGCCCCGGGTCCGGGGTTTTCGGAATCGAAACCGAGTCAGCGCAATGCATCGTCAGGTGGGACCAACCGGCGTTCATCGACGAGGACGGACAGTTCGTTCAGGCCGAGATGCTTCGCTTGACAATTCAATGCCGGGCTGGCACCCACTGAGATAAGCAGGGCGCCAGATTCACGGACCCGTCAGATCCTGATGCCAATCTCCGACCTGTGGAAGCGGTTGTAGAGCCACGCGAAAACCCCACCGCCTATTGCTCCGTCCACCAGGGCGTACAGCGTTCCAACCAGCACTGAGCCGAATCCACCCGGAGCGTATCCGGGATACAGGCCGTCCATCACTTCGAGGAACGCGACCCCGTACGTCGGCAGCGCCTGCTGGGTCGCGGCGACGAGGAAGAACACGATCGCCCACATGATCCCGATCGTGAGCGCCATCGCCCTGATACTGAATAGCATTCGAGCCTCCCGTGCATCTGAACGAAGTACGCTCGGCTGGCTTGAGCTACTGCAGCCTCGCTCTCACGATGATCAATGATAAGCCAGCGCCGCCTCGAAGTCCCGGACCAGGTCTTCCGTGCCTTCGATACCGACCGATACCCTGATCAATCCGTCTGCAACACCGACTTCGGCTCGTTCGTCCTTAGTCAGGCCGGCGTGCGAAGTGGCCGCCGGGCGGGTAATCAGCGATTCGACTCCGCCCAGACTCGGAGCCACGATCGGAATCGTGACCGCTTTCTCGAATCGCCTCGCAGCCTCTTCGCCTCCCGCGAGCTCGAAGCTCAGCATCCCGCCGAATCCGTCGAACAGCTCCATCGCGCGTTCGTGCCCCGAGTTGGAGGGAAGTCCGGGGTAGTTGACGCGCGATACCGCCGGGTGTGCCTCGAGGAATCGTGCGAGGGTCAGGGCGCTGTCGTTCTGCTGGCGAACGCGCACTCCGAGCGTCTTCAGTCCCCGGTGCAGGAGGAAGCAGGCGTGGGCATCGAGAGAACCGCCCAGGAAGCTCATCATCTTCTTGACCCGGGCGACCGGTTCGGCCCGCCCGATCACCACGCCGCAGACGATATCCGAATGACCGTTCAGGTACTTGGTCCCACTGTGCAGGGAGAGATCAAACCCGATCTCGGCAGGCCGGAAATTGACCGGACTGGCAAACGTGTTGTCGATCACCGACACGAGGCTGTGTTCACGCGCGAAACCGACCACCGCTTCCAGGTCAGCTACCTGGACGAGGGGGTTGGTGATCGACTCGACGTAGATCATCCGCGTCTCGGGACGCAGAGCGTCGGCCCACGTGTCCGGTTTCTCTCCATCCACGAAGTCGCACCTGAGACCGTGTCGTTCGAATTCCCGCCGGGCGTAATCGTACGTCCCCCCGTACAGGCAGTCCTGGAAGATCACGTGATCGCCGGCGGACAGCAGGGAATGGAATATCGTCGTGATAGCTGCCATCCCACTCGTGGTGACCACCGCGGCTTCGGCGCTCTCGAGGACGGCCAGCTTGGCCGCCAGGACGGTGTGGTTCGGTGAGTTGCTGAGCCGCATGTACTTGATGTCGTGATAGTCCTCGCCCTCGACTGACTCGAAATTGGCGGACTGAAATATCGGCAATGCCACGGCCCCCTCGATGCCGGGCCGGATCTCACCCGCGTGGATGAGCTGGGTGTCGATCGACATCTCGCTCTTCGTCATTCGTTTTCCTCCAGGACGGTTGGCGAATTCACGTCCGCCAGAGTAGTCGGTCCGGGCAGCTCCGGTCCAGCGATGGTCTGGCGGCCTGCCACATGACTCCCATGAAGTTTACCTTGACCGGTGGCCACGCGGGCCACCGCGGATCACGCGTCCGTGGATCTGTCAAACGCCGGGAGCCTCCCATGCGCAGGGATAGAGTTCTGCCAGTTCTGGCTCTGACATTCGGCTCTAGCGCCGCGCTCATCGGCGTGGGGCTTACCGGCTCATATGTTTGGTGGGCCGTTATCGCCAGGTGGGGAGAGCCGGACCAGTCGCTGTTGTTCTGGTATCTTCCGTTCCTGCTTTTCGGGCTGGGAGGCGTCGTCTACGGATCGACGGCGAGCGCCTGGGCGCTTCGCCGAATTTGGAGCAAAGATCGGGGGACTGGATGAGGTCATCTCGCGGCGCGTCCGGGCTCGTCCTCGCACTCGCTCTGCTCGCCTGTTCATCGCCCGAGCCAGAGCTCCCGACCAACGTCGTGCTGATCGTCATCGATGACCTGGGCTGGACGGATACGGGGGTGTACGGAAGCAGTTTCTACGAGACACCGAACATCGATGATCTGGCTGCCGGTGGAGCGCGGTTCACCCAGTTCTACACGGCCAGCCCCGTCTGCTCTCCGACCCGAGCCAGCCTGATGACCGGCAGGCATCCGGCCCGGCTGGATCTCACGAACTGGATCGGCGGCGAGCAGAACGGGCCGCTGATTCAGGCCGACTATGTCCGCCAGCTCCCCCATGCAGAGGTTACGATCGGCGAAGCGTTTCGTGACCACGGATTCGCGACGGGCTACATCGGGAAGTGGCACCTCGGCGGGGAGGGCTTTCTGCCGGATACGCAGGGATTCGATTTCACCTTCGCGGTCAACGAGGCAGGCCAGCCCGGCTCGTACTTCCCGCCGTACGAGAATCCGGACTGGCCGATCACCGACGTGCCGGATCTGGCTGGTGACCCGCAGGATTCCTACCTCACGGACCG
>JAENXO010000113.1 GCA_016649455.1 Gemmatimonadota bacterium
CCATCTGAGCTACGCCCGCGAAGGGCCGAGAATCTGACTACCCCTGCGGTTCGAGGCAAGGTCCGATCGGGATTCACCGAGGGCACCGGTCGTCACGTTCCGGTCAGGCGACTTGCCAGCAGGAAACGGTGTCTGCAGAATTGCCGGGAGATACCAGGCGATCCCCACCCCCGGGCGGATCGGTTTCCGTCCCCCTGAACCAGGAGGAAGTCATGCGACGGACCTTTCTCATGCTCGCAGCAGCAGCCGGAGCCGTGTTTCTTGCCGCTCCCAATGCTTCGGCGCAGACGACGATTGCGCAGCTGTCCGCGTCCTACACGCCAGTTGGCCAGTTGCCCGCCGGAACGTACGGAGTCACGAGCGCTTCGCTTCCTGCCACGTTCGTGGTAGATCTGCGCGCCAAGAGTCCTACCGGCCAGTTGCTCGTGGAGCAGGCAGGTGCCGAGACGAAATACCCCGTCGAGTTCTACAATCCCAGCTCATGGACAGGCAAAGAGAAGGTCTCCCAGCTGAGCCTGCACTTCACGGACAGCAATGACCAGTTCGTCGCCTGCACGCTGGCCCGGCGCGACGACGGTCGGATGAGCGGCCTGTGCAGGGATGAAGCAGGGCGTGATGGCTGGCTCGAAGTACGGGGCCGCGGCGGCGAGTCCGTCGAACCCGGCAAGTGGTACGGCCCGGGAACCAACTGAGCCGTACGGCGATTTCGAAACAGAAACGGGGGGGCCGACGCCAGGTCGGCCCCCCCGTTTTTCATCCCGGCGATTCGGCGGCTCGGGATCTGAACCGCTTCGTACCCGTCCTGCGCGAAACTACATGCGACTCATCTCGTGCCAGATGTCGCGGTAGATCTTCCATCCATCTGCGGTCTTCTTAACCGCGTTCATCCAGCGCCCCTCGATCGTCACGGGCTCGCCCTCGATCTTGCCGACGAGCTTGTAGGTGCCCCAGCTCGTGCCGAGGTCGCCATCGACCAGGCCGCTGTACGAGTTCAGCTCGATCTTGAAGCCCGCGAACTGGTTGGACCTTTCCGCGATTGCAGCTGGTCCACGGATGAGTTCCTCGCCCGGAGGCATGCGGATCGCGTCATCGGTGTAGACAGCGGCCATGGCGGCATAGTCACCGGCGTTGAAGGCGGCCTCCCAGTGGTCCAGCAGCTTGTCCAGTGGCTCCGGCGTCTCCTGGGCTCCGACGAAGCCGGCACTGCCAAGAAACAGCAGGATGGAGGCTACTGCGGTCAGGGTCCTGCGCATAACTCGTTCTCCTTGAGATGGGACAGCCCTTGATCATCGCGACGAACCGGATCGTGCGGTCCACGCCGGTGTCGACCGAACGAGCATCGCCAAGATCGGCCTTGATGGGAACCCCGCGGGACAATCCCACCTGCCCACTTTGGGGGAGGGTATCGAGGAGGGGAAAAGAACGACGGGGGCCCGATCTCTCGGACCCCTCAAGCGGGCGACCGGTCTCGAACCGGCGACCTTCAGCTTGGGAAGCTGACGCTCTACCGACTGAGCTACGCCCGCAAGCTGTGCGTCTCGTCGCTTCCACGATCCGCGATCAAAGATCGAATGATCGTTCCAGCGACGAGACACACTCGGTAGACACCAATGGGGCGGGAGGGACTTGAACCCCCGACTTCTGCGATGTGAACGCAGCGCTCTAGCCAGCTGAGCTACCGCCCCAGGTTCCACTACTCATCCTTCTTGACCATCTTAGAGCGGGCAACCGGATTCGAACCGGCGACCTCAACCTTGGCAAGGTTGCGCTCTACCAGCTGAGCTATGCCCGCGCACTCGGCTCGAAAACCTGCAAATACGCCTCTGTGCAGGTGCAAAGAGCCGGGCCCGGGGGCCCGGCTCCAGCACCGCAGAATGTTACGGCATCGGAGAGGGATGTCAATGAAGTGATGTCCGGGCGGTCAGGCGGGGAACCGGAACGAGTCTTCCCCTTTTCTCCAGGTGAGCAGAGTCCGAGGCTGCTCGTCTCGATTCAGCTGGTATGGGAGGTAGAACGTGATCAGGATGTGGCGCGTCCACCGCAGATTGGCCTGCGGAGTGCTGGCGTTGTTGGTATCGGCAGCGCCGGCGGCGACACAACCGGTGACCGAACGCTCCCCCAATGTCGAAGGGACCTGGGTGGCATCGCCACGAACGCTTCATTTCCTTCTCTCGCACCGCTTTTCGGTCGTCGGGGACGATGCTGACATCAGCGATATCTTCGGCGATGGAAAAATCGTGAACTATCCGACGTTCGCCCTCACGTACGGCGTCGTCCGGGACGTTCATGCTGGCATCCAGTACAGCAGCAACTCCCTGGTCGCCGATGGGGCCAACGAATGGCAGCCGTTTCTGAAGTGGGCGCCGATCCATGCGGCAGAGGACGGGCCGTTCGGGCTCGCGGGCACGGCCGCGTGGAATGGTGGAATCGACAGTGTGGACGGCGAATTCCTCGGTGAGGGACGATTCGGTCGCTTTTTCGTGACGGCGGGCGCGAGGGCGTTCTCGAAGCTCTCCCCGGCCACACAGACTGACGATGAGGGTCCCGGCCTCGCCGTGGTCGGAAGCGCCGGATTCCACGTGCACAGGTACCTGACGCTCGCCGGCGATGTCGCCGACGTCGTCGCGGGCGGCTCCGCTCCAGTTGCCTGGAGCGCGGGGCTGCAGATCGGGATCCCTTACACACCTCACACGTTCTCTCTCCTGGCGACCAATGTGTCCAGTAGTACCATCCAGGGATCATCGATCGGCGTCGATGGAGTGGTCTACTGGGGGTTCGAATTCACGGTGCCGTTCAGCGGATTTGCCCGTTGGGGAAAGATCATCGATCCCGGTGAGGACGTCGGTGACTCTGGCACAGACCCGGAACCAGCAGCCGATCAGACGGAACAAAGGGTCGTGGAGATCGAGATCCGTGGATTCCAGTTCAATCCGGCGGTTGTGCACATCCAGCCGGGAACGCTCGTCCGGTGGATCAATCGGGATCCGGTCGGCCATTCGACGCGTCTCGAAGCAGGCGGGTGGGCGTCCGAGCTTCTCGGTCCGGGCGACATCTACGAGCGGAAGTTCGAGGAACCGGGAGAATATGAATACGCCTGCGTTCCTCATCCCTACATGACTGGAAGAGTGATCGTATCACCGTGATGCAGCAACAGCGCCTAACCTGAAGGAGACGGACAATGAACAACCGCAACTTGTCGCTCGTAACCCTGGCGATCCTCGCCGTCGGTGGTCTTTCGCTCGCGTCCTGCAGCGGCGACGACCCGGCCGGTCCGCCCGCCGGATTAGGAAACGACCCGACTGCGGTAACTGTCGCCTCGGGAAACAGCCAGACGGGGCGCACCCTCGAGACACTCGACGCACCTCTGGTGGTGCGAGTGGCCGATGCCGATGGAGACCCGGTCAGCGGTGCGACCGTCAACTGGTCCATTGCCCAGGGTGGCGGAAGTCTATCGGCCGCGTCGTCGACGTCGAACGCCCAGGGCCAGGCCTCGATACAATTCACGCCGGGAACAGCGATCGAAACCAGCGGCATCGAAGCTCGCGTCACCGGAGTAGCGACTGCCGCGAGCTTCACGATCGAGACTTCGATTCTCGTGATCGAGATCGAGGGAATCGCGTTCGTCGGCCCGAATGGTACGGACGCGGTGACGATTCCGCTCGGGGCCACCGTCGAGTGGGTGAATCGTGACGCGGTCCGGCACACGGCCACGTCGAATTCGATGCCGGCTGGAAGCCCGATGATCAACTCCGGACTGATGGCACAGGGAGCGCGGTATTCCTTTACGCCTAACGTAGTCGGCACTTGGACGTATTTCTGCGAGGTTCACCCTGCACAGATGGCTGGTGCCACGGTCACCGTTCAGTAGCTCGACACAGCAGACGTTGGGTCCTGTCGGGACCGGGGTGGTCGGGCCGTCGGCGTGCGGCATAGCTTGACGCGTTCGAATGCGCCAACCGCGCGGCGGCACCGACACCAGGGCACCGGGGACCGAACGTGAGTGAAACGACAGAACAGTATTCACCCGATTCCCTCGAGTCCGCGGGCCGCCGTGCGCTCGATCGAATCGTCGTCGTCCTGTATCAGCCGCAGGACCTGGTGAACATCGCCCTCGTGGTGCGGGCGATGAAGAACATGGATCTGACGCGCCTGTGCCTGGTCGAACCGGCCGAATTCGATGGATGGCGGATAACAGGAATCGCCCACGACACCTCCGAGATCGTCGATGCGGTCCGGATCGTGGATACGTTCGAAGAAGCGGTCCAGGATGTCGTCCGCGTCGTCGCCACGACCGGCCGGCGGCGGGCGAAGCGGCAGGAGTGGTCGGAGCCGCGCGATGCGGCGCCCGGCATCCTGGAGCGGACCGAAGCCGGAGACGTGGCGCTCGTATTCGGCCGCGAAGACCGCGGGCTCCCGAACGAGATCCTCGACCTGTGCGACGAGGCGGTGTGCATCCCGACCAACCCGGAGCACAAGTCCCTCAATCTCGGGCACGCGGCGCTGCTCATGTTCTACGAACTCCGGGAGGCGGCCCGACAGCTGGGCGGACTGGGAGAGCGAGACCTGTCAGGCAAGCCGCGGGACTACGCTCCACCCGCCACGGCCGCGCAGATGGAGGATTTCTTCCGGCTGTGGGAACGGGCGCTGGACCAGATCTCGATGTTCAAGGGAGCGGACGAGACCTCGAAGATGCGCAGCTACCGCCGGCTCATCCGCCGCGCGGAACCCGACGGCCGCGAGATCCGGCTGCTCGAGGCGACGGCATGGCGGATCCTGCACTATGCGGACCGGACGCGCGCCCGGCTGGCGGATGAACTCGACTCAGATCTCGATTGGGGGCCCGACTCCGAACCCGACTCAGACCCCGAGCCCGACTCCGACCGCTGACAGCTGAACGGAATTTGCGGGACGCGCAGCCTCAGCCTTCGCTGTCCGCGGTCGCGCTTGCGGCTGCCGGCGCGTAGTAGCGCTGGACGTAGTCCTTGAGCATGCGGCGGGAGGAGAAACTCATTCCGCCGGTGCGGATCGCGTGCTTCATCACGCGGATCCAGCCTCGCGGCACACCGTCCACGTCGCGCCTGTAGTACAGCGGCGCGATCTCCGACTCGATCGTGTCGTACAGCGACAGGGCGTCGGCCTCGTCGCGTGCCAACGGGTCTCCGCCCAGCTCGATCGGCTGACGCCCGTTGATCGCCCAGCCGTTCAGGCGGGTCCAGCCCTCGGCCCACCAGCCGTCCAGCGTCGACAGCTGCGGAACGCCGTTGATCGCGGCCTTCTGTCCGCTCGTCCCGCATGCCTCGAGCGGCGGCCGGGGGTTGTTCAGCCATACGTCCACGCCGGAGTAGAGGTCACGCGCCACATTCATCTCGTAATCCTCGATGAACGCGATCCGGCCGCCGAACCTCGTCTCCATCGCCTTCTGATACACGTCGGCCAGCAGCTCCTGGCCCGGTTTGTCTGCCGGGTGGGCCTTGCCGGCGAACACGAGTTGAACCGGGCGCCAGGTATGCGTGAGGATTCCCTCGAGCCGGTCCAGGTCACTGAAGATCAGGGAGGCCCGCTTATAGGTAGCGAACCGACGCGCGAAGCCTATCGTCAGCACTTCCGGATCGAGCAGCGTCCCCGCGGCGATCACCTGGCTGGACTTCGATTCCTCATCCTGCCACCGGCGCCGGGCTCGTTGCCGCATCACACTGAACAGGCGGTACTTGGCCTCCAGATGAGCCCTCCACAACAAGTCGTCGGGCAGGTCCAGCGCCCGCTCCCACAGGGCGGCGTCGTCCTGGGTCAGCACCCAGTCGGGTCCGAGATAGCGGTCGAACAGCTGGCGGAACGAGGGCGACAGCCAGGTCGGCAGGTGCACTCCGTTCGTGATGTGTCCGATCGGCACCTGCTCCTCGGTGGGTGCGTCGGGGATCTCCACCGCCGCCTGCGCCGCAGTCGCCGGGGGGGGCTTTGGCTTCGGGTTCCCGTTCTCGTCACCGGCGCCGTCCGGCCAGATTCCCTTCCACATCAGCCGGGCGACCTCGCCGTGCAGCCGGCTCACCCCGTTCCGGTGGTCTGATGTACGCAGCGCCAGTGCCGACATGTGGAACCGGCCGTCGTCCTCGGGATGACGTCCCAGGTCGAAGAACGTCTCTTCGTCCATGCCCATCCCGGCCACGTACTCCGTGAAGTACCGCTCCATCATCTCACGGGGGAAGTAGTCGTGCCCCGCGGGAACCGGAGTATGGGTAGTGAACACGGTCGAGGCGGAGACCTGCCGCACCGCTTGGTCCAGGGACTGGCCGGCTTCCATTCGCTCCTTCAGGCGTTCGAGCACCATGAACGCCGCGTGGCCCTCGTTCGCGTGCCATACACCGGGGTCGATGCCGAGGCTGCGCAGCACCCTGACTCCCCCGATTCCCAGCACGATCTCCTGGCGCAGTCGCATCTCCAGGTCGCCGCGATACAGCTGGTGCGACAGGGCCCGGTCGTCCGGGTGATTGCGCTCGATGTCGGTATCGACGAGATAGATCGATGTCCGGCCGATCGCGAGCCGCCACACCCCGAGGTGCACTTCCCGACCGGCCAGGGTCACGATCGCGTGCGAGCCGTCGTCCCCGTTTCCCCACATCCGCTCCAGCGGCATCGACTCCGGATGGAACGGCTCGTCGATCGCGAACTGCTCCCCGTGCTCGCCGAGCCGCTGCCGGAAGTATCCCTTCTGGTACAGCAGCCCGACGCCCTTGAGCGGCACTCCGAGGTCGCTTCCCTCCTTGAAGTGATCGCCCGCCAGGATCCCGAGGCCGCCCGAGTAGATCGGAAGCGACGTGTGCGCCCCGAACTCGGCGCAGAAGTAGGCGATCCCCCCGTTTCCGACATCCCCGTAGGTGTCGAGAAACCAGCTCCGTCGGGCCGCCATCACGTCCTCGAACTCGGCCATCACGGCATCGTACTCACGCAGGAACAGCGGGTCGGCCGCCAGCGCCTCGAGCCTCTCCTGGCCCAGGAGGCGCAGCATCTCGACCGGGTTCTTCCGCGAGCGCACCCACAGCGTCAGGCCGAGTCGCCGGAACAGCGCTCGCGCCGCCGGCTGCCATGCCCACCACAAATTTCTGGAAAGTGGTTCCAGTCCGGAGATGCGCGAAGGAAGCGCCGGGATATCTTGTTCGCTCACTTGGCCGGGGGGGTTCGGGTTCAAAGCGCTAGATGCGCGCCGCGGCCTTTTCGATCAGGTCCGCGTTCGAACTGGTCCGACTCATGATCCCGAGGACTTCGGAAAGCGCGTCTTCGGGAGACATGCCGGCCAGCTCCCGACGCATGGCGTGGGAGACATTGAGGGCTGCATCGGACAGCAACAGCTCCTCGCGCCGGGTGGCGCTCGCTTGCAGGTCGATCGCGGGCCACAGCCGACGATCGGCCAGGTCCCGGCTCAGCACGAGCTCGCTGTTCCCGGTCCCCTTGAACTCCTCGAAGATCACCTGGTCCATGCGCGAGCCCGTATCGACGAGCGCGGTGGCAATGATCGTCAGGGACCCCTCGCCCTGCTTCGGGTCCACGCACCGGGCGCTGCCGAGGAACCGCTTCGGCTTTTCCAGCGCCGAGGCGTCGAGCCCTCCCGTGAGAGTGCGGCCCGTTCCCTCTTCCACGTTGTTGTAGGCCCGGGCGAGGCGGGTGATCGAGTCAAGAATGATCACCACGTCCTGTCCCATTTCCACTCTGCGACGCGCCCGTTCGAGCGTGATCTCGGCGACCTGTACGTGCCGCTCGGCCGGGTGGTCGAAGCTCGAGGCGACGACCTCGCCGTACCCGTGCTGCTGCATCTCGGTGACTTCTTCGGGCCGCTCGTCGACGAGCAGAATGTAGAC
>JAENXO010000438.1 GCA_016649455.1 Gemmatimonadota bacterium
CGAAGATTGCACGTTGATCGAAACGGTGACCTACTAGCGAAATGGCTACCGGGGGCCGGGCGCGGACTGCCACCGCCCGGTCCTTGTCGCTGATTCTCGCCGAGGGGCGGCCCGGACCGGGTCGCCCCTTCTTCTTATCCCGGCGCACGTCCGTGGCCTGACTGGGAATCTGCTCACGCGTCCGCCGGTAGCCGAGGTCCTGTGTCTACCGGCTCCCCGCTCGCAGCTCTTCGATGAACCCGGCATCCACCCAGAAGTCGTCGCCCCCGGCGTTGAATAGCAGGTACTCCCCACCCGGCGTTACGATCGGACAGATCCCGGCCACGGCGTTGATCGACGGGCCGAGATTGGCCGGCTCCGTCCACCCGCCTGGCCCGTCCGGAAAGCTGATCCACAGGTCGGCGAATCCGTCGTTCTCCGGGTGGCCGAACCGGGTGAACAGCAGGTAGCTCCCATCCGGAGCAATGAACGGCATCGCCTCGTCCGACTCGCTGTTGATCGACGGGCCGAGGCTCTCGGGCTCCAGGTACCGACCGTCCTCGAAGCGCGACACGTACAACTCTCCCCGGGAGGCAACGTACAGGCTTCGATCGGCCGCGACGGAGAACTGCCAGTGCAGATCGACCGTGTTCGGTCCGCCGACCACGATCTCGGGCTCGGACCACCCGGTCGCCGTACGTGTGACGTACCAGATCCGCTCGGCGCCGCTCTCGGTATCTCCAGGTGCCGGTCGGCCCGACAGGAAGAACAGCCGGTCGCCGTCCGGCGCGAAGAACGGCACGTCGTCGCCCCACCCGAGCCGGGTGAAAGTCGCGGGAGCAGGCTCGGTCCAACGTCCCTCCACCAGCCGCGACTGCAGTATCAGCCCCTGTGAGTAACCGGTCTCCTGCAGGGCGATCTGCGACGACCAGTACGCTTCGTCCATGTTCGGGGCGAAGGCGATCGTCCCGTGCTGAAACCTGTGCGTGGAGACGATGTCTGTCGCGAACCGACGCGGCGGCGCCCCGGGTGGCGGTGGATCGGGGTCGAGGTAGTCCCCGGTCAGGTCGGGAAAACGACGGGCCTCCGTGCTCGCACCAGCCGCGGCGAGCCAGCTAACCATCTCCTCGCGCTCCACCCACTGTGCCGTGTTGAGCGGAGTTGCCCCGCCCAGGCTCCTCGCATCGATCCCGGCTCCCCGGTCCAGCAGCAGTCGTGCGATGTCCTGGTGACCCATCTCCGCGGCGTAGTGCAGCGGCTCGCGGCCGTACACGTCACGCTCGTTCGGATCGAACCCTTCGTCCAGTAGACGGGCCACGACCTCGGCTGACCCGCCCTGGCTGGCGGAATGAAGCAGCGATCCGTCGTTCTCGTTCCGCAGACCCAGGTCCACCCCCGCGTCCACGCTCATGCCGAACAGCCGGTCGAGTCCCTTCTCGGCCGCGAACATCGCGACGTACTGCCCCTGAGTGCTCCCGGGTGGAGGAAGCTCGGCCCCTTCGTCCAGCAGCAGATCCACGAGTTCTGCGAAGCCCCTCCACGCGGCCAGGTCGAGCGGCGATTCCGCTCCCCTGTCCCGCACGTTGATCTCGGCGCCAGCGTCGATCAGCAGCGCCGCCATATCCGCGTTACCGGTCTCGCGGGCCACGATCAGGAGCGGCGTGCGGCCCCAGTTGTTGCGGGCCTCGATGTCGGCACCGCGCTCGAGGAGTAGGGTGGCGGCGGCATATCTGCTGGTCCACGCGGCGGAGTGGAGGGGCGTCTCGCCGTCCTCGTCCGTCGCGTGGACCAGTTCGGGATCTGCTTCAAGGAGCACTGCGATCGCGTCCACGTCACCGGCGCGGGCCGCGTCGAACACCGTTTGAGCGCCGAGCTGCGGTACACCCACGAAGCCTGCAAACATGATTGTCAGGAAACAGGCGAGACTGGCGATCGCGCCGTTGCAGTCTGCGATCCGGCCGAAGTTCGAGCTCATGAGCTCCTCCCGCGCGACGGGGAGCCGCGCTGAGTCTGTGTGATGCTACTCGTGCTTTCTGCTCAGTCTTCCGAGGCCCGGGCCGGCAGCGGCGCCCGCACGGGTTCGACGCCTTCGAGCCCCATCTGGGCGAGGATTGCCTGGACGCGCGGGTCGTCACGGATTGGATCGGACCAGGGGGCGAACAGCTCCGCCTTCCCCATGAAGGGCGGATCGAGGACCCAGCCGTCGAGCACGTCCAGCGCCCGGTCCGGCATATTCATGAGCAACAGGGCGCGGACCTTGGAGAGCCTGAAATCGACCGACTCGAGCAGGTCGGGGTCTCCTGTCTGCACCGCCTCGACCGCGCGATTCAGGTCCTCGCGCCCTCCCCTGCTGGCGAACAACAGCTGTGCTTCGTCATATCGGCCGGCATCGATGAACGCGCCGAACAGGACGGATTCCAGCAGGTTGACGTTTCCTTCCGGATCCTTCTCGATTCCCTCGAGTGCCAGGTCTATCGCCTCGTCGACGCGGCCGTTTTGCAGCGCCGTACTCGCATGAGATGCCAGCCGAATCGGCGAACGATCGAGGGCGAGGGCGCGCGCGGAGCTGTTCAGAGCTTCCATCGGCCGGCCGACGGCGTCGAGGAGTTCGGCGTACTGCTGGTGCGCCTCGACATTGTCGGGGTCCGTCGCCAGGGCGCTGCGGAACTCTGCCTCAGCCTCGTCCCACATCCAGCGATCCCTGTACGCGGTTCCCAGCGCGACCCGGGCCGAAGCGTTGTCGGGGTCGAG
>JAENXO010000595.1 GCA_016649455.1 Gemmatimonadota bacterium
CCGCCACATCGTTGCCCGTTCCTGCGCCGACAATCAGCACCTGGCCGGCTTTCGGGTGAAACAGGTACGGAAGGTCGTATTGCCCCGCCATCGCAGCACGCACCGAGTCCGACGAACCCGAGGGAGCAGACGTATCGCGCAGATCGAGCATCCCCTGGTACGACGAGTTATTCACCTCCACGACCCAATTGCCCGGCAGAAGACCATCACGCGACTCGCCAGAGACCAGCGCGAGCTTCTGGTACGGAGACCAAAGGACCTGCTCTGCCCGATCGAGTCGGGTAGCAGACTGAACGGCTATGACGCAGGCGACGAGGCCCGCGACGCGGAGCAGCCCTCGCTTTTCCTTCGGACCGATGAACGGCAGATACATGAATGCGAGCAAAGAGAACCAGATCACGGGCGGCTGCTCGAGAACGCTCAGTATCGCGAACAACCAGATCCCCGCCAGGCTGCCGGCAATGTTCACCGAGTAGGCCACGATCGGTCTCGGCGATTCGTCCATTAGCCGCCCGATCAGGCGCCCGAGAGGAATGAATGGCTGGGCGATCAGGATCATGAGAACCAGAGCCGCGACCGCGGAGGCCAGGAACAGCGCGATTCGCACTCCAACACCATCGAGGCCCGGCACGACTGTGCCCCAGATCACATAGTCGTGCAGGAACGCCAGCATCCCGCTGATCGAGCGGTACAGGTGCCGTAGCGGGGGGATAACAAACAGCAAGGCCAACAGCAACAGGCTTACGATCGATCGACCCCAGTGGATTGGACGCTTCGAACTGAAGAATCCGACTCCCATTCCGAGGAAACAGACCACCAGGACGATGTTCTGCAGGTACGCAAATAGCGTGACTTCGGTCGAGATCCAGCGAATCAGCAGCAGTTCGAGATACAGAGTCAGGACGCTGACCAGCGCGAGATTCACGAGGGGCTTCGAGGGGCCCGGCAAGGCCGTCGGCTCTCTGGTCATTCACGAGTCCTTTCGTCGTTCAACTCATTTCCAGGTCCGACTTGAGTCCGGGAATGGGGCGGCGGTCCCTGCATTTCGTCAGTGACAACGCAGGGATCATTCCATGAGAGCATGAATTCAGCCGCCGGACCCTCCAGGCTTATCGAGCGGATCACACAACGAGATCGGATCGAGAAACCGGATGACGTCTGCCTCGGCGTCCTCACGGGCCCCGAGCAGGACTCCCTGTCCACCCATGGCGCGAATGGCTTCCTCTACGCCTGCTCGGTCCGACTCCCGGTCCAGCCAACCGGCTTCGGCCGCCACGGATCCGACTACCTCCCACGGGCAGCCTGGCGGTGCCTCGTCCCTCACGAACAGGTACACGGTCGCGTCATCGGAACGCGGCGGCAGCTGCACCAGCGGCCGACTCTCGACAGTCGGACCACTGCAGGCTGATCCCACTGCGACTGCTAGGATCAGTGCTCTGGTGCTGGATCTTCGCATCGAGGCAACCTCACATTCGATAGTCTGGTGAGAACACGGCACTTGAACGCGAGACCCTGTCTCGCGCCCGCTCTGGTACGGCGATCGTGACAGGACGTTCCCTTCGCTGGATCAGGCAACGAAGCGGGACCGGACCAGCCGCAGACCCTTGCGGAAACCGCCGCGAATTGCGTATGCCTTGAACTATCGGACAGCCTGGTGTCCGGTCGATCACCACTTAACGGAGGTCCTGATGGCTCTAGCGAAGAGGGCAAAGAAGCCGGTCACGAAGAAGACCGTCAAGAAGCCGGCTGCCAAGAAGACCGTCAAGAAGCCGGCTGCCAAGAAGACCGTCAAGAAGCCGGCTGCCAAGAAGACCGTCA
>JAENXO010000034.1 GCA_016649455.1 Gemmatimonadota bacterium
ATCGGCCGTGCGGGTTGGAATCGCGCTTGCTGTGATCGTGCTTTACGCCCTTTCCCTGGTACGACGCGTGGGGGGAGGCAAGGACGCGGCGACCATCGGCAAGGTCGTGGTGTTCGTAGTCCTGCTCGGCGGGGGCATTTTCGCCTGGCTGCGCGGCGATGCTACCGAGCTCGTGGGACGGCTCACGCCCTTCGCGCCAACTGGTTCGCTCGGCATCGTACAGGCGATGGGCTACACTTTCATCGCGCTCCAGGGGTTTGACCTGATCGCCGCGGTCGGCGGCGAGGTGCGTGACCCGGAGCGCACGATTCCACGGGCGATGTACCTGTCTCTGGGGATCGCACTGGTCATCTATCTCCCGCTGCTGTTCATCCTCGAGACTGCCGGCGCTCCTCCGGACATGGACATCGCCTCCGCGGCAGCCGCGAATCCCGAGGGCTTCGTGGCCGAGGCCGTGGAGCGGTATCTCGGCACGCCCGGCTACTGGCTGGTAATCGGCGCGGGAGTTCTGTCGATGCTGTCAGCCCTTAGCGCGAACATGGTCGGAGCATCCCGCGTCGCGTTCGCCATGGCGAAAGACCGGACGATGCCGCGCCGGGTCGGCCAGGTAAGGGAATCGAGCGGCTCTCCGGCGATCGCCGTCGGGTTGACCGCCGTGATGGTGGCCGGCATAGTCGTCGCAGTCGGTAACGTGGCGGCCGCAGGCGCCGCGTCCAGTCTCATATTTCTTCTCACCTTCGCGATCGTGCACTGGGCCGCAGTGCTGGCGAACCGCCGTTCCAGCGACGAGCAATCCGTCCTGTTGCCGCTGATCGGGGCCGGCCTGTGTCTCGGACTCGCAGCGTTCCAGGCGATCGCTGTCCCTGCGGCGGGCAGCGTTATTGGCTGGTGGCTCGTGGTCGGCGGAATCCTCTACCTCACCGTGTTCGCGCCCGGCGCCAGCCTCGCCGACGCATCGGCGGAGGCGACGGACCCGGATCTCGCGCGGCTGCGAGGCCGAAGTCCGCTTGTCCTCGTCCCCATCGCCAACCCGGACAGCGCCGCCAGTCTCGTGGATGTAGCTGCGACTCTCCGCACGCCGGGGACGGGGCGGGTCCTGCTCCTGTCCGTCGTCCGCGCGCCGAGTGGGATGCCTCCGGCGGATGGTTCCCTGTTTCGGGGCGCGCAGGAGCTCCTCGGTGAATCCCTTACCCGAAGTTTCGAACGCGACCTGATCGCCGAGACCCTGTTTACCATCGCGCCGGACTCATTGGGCGAAATCGCGCGCGTGGCCCGAACCCACGCTTGCGAGACGGTCCTGCTCGGACTGCCGGACCTCAGTGGGGAGGCAGTGGAAGCGCGGACGGAGTCCCTGCTTGAGCAGCTGGAGGTGGATACCGTGATCCTCCGCGCTCCACGCCGTTGGAGCCTCGAGGCGGCTCGCCGGGTGCTCGTCCCGATTGGCGGCGGTCGAGACCAGAGTCACCTGCGAGCCCGACTCCTGTCGAGCCTCATCAGGACCGGGAATCGGGATATCACGTATTTCCATACAATCCCGAGTGGCGCTTCGAGCGAGGACGCAGCGCGTGCGGAGCGTGACCTTCGGAACCTGGCCAGAGATGAAGTGTCCGGACCACACCAGGTCCTGGTCGAACGGACGGATGATCCACAGGGGGTAATCGTTCGACGGGCCGCCGACTCAGATCTCGTCGTGATGGGAACCCAGCGTCGCGGGCGCGGGAATGCTCAGATCGGCCGACTGCCGATCATGATCGCTCGCCAGATCGACGTTCCCCTGATCCTGATCAGTCGCCGGGCGCAGCGGTCACTCCCGTTGGGCCTGGAAATCTCGGGCCAGATAAACTTGCCCGCCTCAGGAAAACTCGACTTCGATCGCTCGGGTTGAATCCCTCGCCGCTTCGAGTGCAGGAAACAGCAGCAGCGCCTCCGTATCCGCCTCGATCACTCGAACCGTGTACACCCCGGGCTCGAACACGCGGGGAGTGAAGCGGTCCCCCTCGATGCGAAGCGTATAGACGATCTCGCCGTCTGCGGCCACGACCTGGACTACCGGATCGACGGTTCCCTGCACGAGTAGCGTGGGCAGAAACCCCCACGGCTCACGACCGTAACCGTCCGCCTGATCGAACCGCACCGGCCAGCCGGGATAGGGCTGATCCCCTGCTTCCGGATTCGCCCAGCGTGGCCAGGCCTCCAGCGTCACCTCGCGGGTGGAACGGCTGAACCTGGCGATCCCGTAGCCGGGCGCCCGGTCGTGCAGCACTGCCGGCTCCCGTCCCCAGCGGGCCGGGTTCGAGACCGCCAGAACGGTCATGCGATTTCCGAACCCGTCCAGGAAATCGCCCGTGCCGCCGGTCGAACCTCCTGACATGTCCGGACCGCCACCGGGCGGATACCAGCGACGCGGCCAGAAGTTGGCGACCGAGGGAACGCACAGCGCAAAGCCCGCATCTCCAAACTCATCGACCCCGTAGCGGATCGTGCTCGCCAGGTGCTGGTCGCCCGCCAGGTGCACGGCGAACCCCTTCCGGATCGCCCGCAGCGCCCGGTCCCGGCCAGCACTCGGCCAGCCGTTGGAGTCCATGTCGGCCGCCTGTTTGTCTCCCCCGACCCACTCCCCGGGCTGCGGGATCGGCAGGCCCGGGATGACGGAGCCCGTCATGGCCTCCGCCGGAATCGTGGCGACATTGGCGAAAATCGTCTGCGACAGGAGTACCTTCATCCACGCCCCACCGCTCCAGTCGGCCGCCCACTCCTCGAGGAATCGCTCCTGCCGCTCTCCGAGCAGGTCGGCGCCCCGGGGGTCCCCTTGCGTCCGGGCGTCCCAGGCTGAGTCCCGTGCCCAGCCGTTCCATACGTCAGCGGCGGGAAGCATGGCCGCGGGTGGTGACTTGAACTTGCGGTCCTCGATCACCCCGAAACTCACGCCACCATACAGAACGTCGGTGAAGTAGACGCCGATCCCCTGTTCCGCGGGCTCGGGGTCGAACGGGAGAGGAAGGTGTGAGGTTTGTGTGCGCTGGACCATGTTCACCCACGCGGCCGGGAGCTTGTATCCTCCGGCGTCCTGTGCGGCGGCGCCCATCAGCCCCGGTGGGGTGGCCCGGCCGCCGGCACCCCAGACGTTACCGTGGAACACGTCGTGGTCGTCCGGAATCGTGACTGCCGGGATTTCAGCCGTGAGATCCCGGAACGCCCACACCCACAGGTACCACTTGTACAGATAGTCCAGGTACGGTTGCTCGAGGTCCGCAGCGGTCGGACTCGCCCCCTCGTAGACCTGATCGCCGCTGAAGAACAGGAAGTCCGGATCGTGAGCGCGGACCGCGTCAACGATATCGGCGTGCGGAAACCACACGCCGCGGATCCAGTCGAACTCGCCTCTGTCCACCCCGGGCATGGCGACGTTGTGGTTTCCGGTGAACGCGGCAACGACGATCTCGTCTTCGTCGCCCGGGTCGGCGCGGACCCGGCCCTCGAACGAGGCTCCTGTATCCTGTCCGGCGACTTCATCCGCCGGGAGCAGGACCAGGCGATACGGCACATCCCGCTCGACCGGCCAATTTTCAACCCTGAATGTCGCCGTGTATCCCGGTACGACCACGGGTGCGAGGCCCAGCGTGTACCAGCCCCCCGCCTCTGATCTGACATCCAGCTGCACGGTACCCGAAGTCACCGGTTCTGCACGGTCACTTCCTCCAGCAATCGGGAACAGCTGCGCGGTGAGCGTCAGCACACCGCGGCTCAGGGTATGCTGAGCGCCCAGCACCGGACCGAGCGTGCGCTCTTCGTGTCGCTCGAATCCCCGGCCGCCTGCCTGCAGGCGAGAGAACCAGACCGTGCCGGCTTCGGAGCCGGGAGCGTCGGCGACCAGCGCGAGTCCACCCGTCAGGCGGACGGGATCAAACGGTCCCGCCTGCAGCCTCACCGAGTCCTCCGTGGATCCTGACGGGTAGGCGGCAAGCACCAGGAGGGCACCATCCCGGTTCGGAACGATGCGGACCCGGAACCAGACCGAATCCACCGCCGCGAGCACACCGTCGCTCTGCGCCAGCTGCTGATTCTCGGCCGAGAAGTCGTGGACGAAGAGTCGTCCGTCACTGTCGACGCCAGCGTACAGACCGCCGCCTGGCCCGGGGCTGTGATGGATCAGCGCCGCCTTCCGCCAGTCGAGTTCGGGACCGCCGGCGCCCAGCAGAACACCGGCTCCGACCTGTCCGTCCAGTCCGCCCTCGATCCCGAGTCCGACGGCAACTTCGATCCCCCCCCTGGCAGGAATCGTCCGCGCGGTGAGGATGTGGGCGGTCCGCATCGGCTGGCCGACAGCGGCCTCGAGCCGACCGTCGCGGACTCTCCAGTCCTGCAGGCGATTCGCCCAAACGACCGGCCCTGCCCATGGACGGTCTGGAACACCATCCCACGAGAGGTCCATTTCGGCTCCGCCATTCCTGTCGCAGGCACCGGCCAGCAGGAGCAGGAGAAGAAGCAGAGTTGCGCTCTGAATTCGGGCTCGCGTATCGGCGATCATGGCGCTTTCGTGGCAGTCATGGCGTTACAGCGGCGTCGGACCTTCCGCTCGCCGCAGCAGAGTTCCATTCCGATACTATGCAGTGAAGCGACGCCTCCGTCACGAGGATGGCCTCTTCGCTGACCGCCGCATCCGCTTGACACCTGTCGACCCTTCCTATCATTGGTAATTATATGGTTACCAATGATAGGCAACTCGATTCGGTGTTCGGAGCCCTCTCCGACGGTACGCGCCGCGCTATCCTCGAAATGCTCGCGCATGGTGATTCTTCGGTGGGAGAGTTGGCCAGTCCGTTCGAGATCTCCCGCCCGGCGATCTCCAAGCACCTGAGGGTGCTGGAGCGAGCGGGACTCGTGCGGCGAACGCCTGAGGGCCGCATCAGCCGATGTGCGCTCGACGCGGAGCCGTTGAAGCACGCAGCCGATTGGGTCGACCACTACCGCGACTTCTGGGAGGGACGGCTCGACGCGCTCAGCCGGTACCTGGAGGCGCCGAACCCCGAGGGAAAGGAACGATGATGACGACCGGAACCGCAGGAACGTTGAAGATCACAAGGACGATCAAGGCCACGCCCGCAGCCGTGTTCGCCGCCTGGACCCAGCCCGAGCATATGAAGCACTGGTCGGCGCCGGAGGGCATGGAGGTGGCGATCGCCGAGGTGGACCTGACCGCTGGTGGCCGCTTCCACATCCAGATGAAGAACGCGGAGGGCGGAGAACACAACGCGCGGGGGGTGTATCGCGAAATCGATTCGCCGTATCGCCTCGTGTACACCTGGACGTGGGACGAGCATCCGGATGCCGGAGAGTCGCTCATTACCGTGGAATTCACGGCAATCGACGGGGGCACCGAAGTGACCATGGTCCATTCCGGCCTGCCGACCGAGGAGCTGGTCGAGGAGCACGAGGGCGGCTGGACGAGCTGCCTCAACAGGTTGGAGAAGCTGTACGCTTGACTCGTCGATCGGCGACCAAATGCAGAATGAGGGCGTCCGATCCGTCGGGCGCCCTCTGTTCATTGGCACCGTGATCGTGATGACGTTCGGGCGGCCGGGCCATAACATTGAGCTGTCCGTCTCGACAATGTCGAAGAAGAACGGAGGCTCGACGTGAAGAGCAGTGTGCCGCTCAGTCTGGCTGTCTCACTGGTCCTGGTTGTCACCACCGCTGCTGCGACGAAGGAATTCGGGGACAGTCGCGGCCGGACGCGGCAAGGCCCTGAGCTCGAACGACACGAGTGCCCGGACGGCCTTTCCGGCGCCTGGCACGGAGTCCTGCCGGTTGCGGCTCTGTTCGAGTTGAGACTGACGGTATCGGAGGGCAGCGAGGGCGACTTCATGGTCGAAATCCTGACCCAATCTTCCACGGAATCCGTCAGAGCCTGGATGGACGGCCCGTACCTGCGGTTCCAGTCCGCGACGTCCCCGCTCGGCTTCCGCGGTACCTTTTCGTCCGACGGCGAACGGCTCGAGGGATTCGTGCAGCAGGGCTCGTCTCTCGTGAGAATCGCCTTGACTGCTATTCCGTCCGGGGGCGCTCGAAGCTGGACGGTCGATTGGACCCCGCTTGCGGTCCCGGACGAGGAGGTGCCGTTCGATCTCTATGTCGAGGAAGATGGCGAGGGAGGAATAGGCGGCTATTTCTTCTTTCGAGATCAGCGCCTTCCGGGGCTGGGGGGCTACGGCCTCAAGTGCGAGGCGGGATCGATCACGCTGGGCGAGAAGATGCTCGGTCTCGAGTTCAGTGGAGTGTTCGAGGAGGCGAACGACCGGCTCCTGATGGATGTCGTTGGACCGGCCGGCTCGACCTCGCTGACATTCACCCGCATGTCGCCCGAGCAGATTCCGTCAATTCCGGACGCACCCGAGGCGCCGGCCCGGCAGCCCGTCGAGGGTGCGTGGTTGGGGCATGCGCCGCTTCTCCTCGATGACGGGTGGGCGACCGCGACTCCATCTTCCGCAGGGCTGGATGCGGCAGTCATCCGCGACCTGATCGCGTCGGTTGCAGCCGACGAACTGGAGTTCACGCACAGCATACTGGTCGCTCGAGAGGGACAGCTGGTCGTCGAAGAATATTTCTATGGGTTCGACCGTGAGACGCGACACGACATGCGCTCGGCATCGAAGTCGGTGACCTCCACACTCGTCGGTCTGGCCATCCAGGAGGGTCGGATCGCCGGATCGCAGGCAAAGGTGCTTCCGTACTTCCCGCAGTACCGGTGGTACGACAACTGGGACGATCGGAAGGCGGAAATCAGTGTCGGACACCTGCTCACGATGAGCTCCGGTTTGGACGCGAGAGACTGGGAACCGGAGTCCGTCGCGGCCGAGGGAGCATACCAGTCTCAGACTCAACAACCCGACTGGGTCAAGTTCGCGCTGGACGCGCCGATGCTTTGGGATCCGGGCTTGCACGTGTACTACGGTGGCGCCAATCCGCTGATCCTCGGTGGGATTCTCGCAAGTGTGGTGGATGAACCCGTCGAGTGGTTCGCGCACCGGACGCTGTTCGGGGCGCTGGGCATCACTGATTACCGATTCTTCCTCGATCCGACCGGAATCCCCTACATGGGCGGCGGGATGTACATGCGCCCCAGGGACATGCTGAAGTACGGACAGCTGTACCTGGACGGAGGTACATGGAACGGTCACCGGATTCTGTTGCAGGAGTGGATCGAGGAATCCTGGAAGAGGTACGGGCGGCTGGAACCGATCGACCGGAATGGTCACGAATACGGGTATCTGTGGTGGCACCACGTGTACGAAGTGGGCGACCACTCGATCGAGACGGTCGAGGCCCGGGGCAACGGCGGCCAGTACATTTTCGTCGTTCCCTCGCTCGAGATGGTCGTCGTCATCACGTCCGGAAATTTCCGGAACGGGCGTCTGCGCCAGCCGGAGGAGATCATGCGGCAGTGGATCCTGCCATCCGCCGTCGGAGTGGACCACGGAACCGGGAACCGACAGTAATGAGTCCGGAATTCTCCAACGTCTATGAGGATGAGCGGCGGGCTGAGTCCTATGCCGAGCTCGGGTTTCCGGGTACGTACTACCTGGCATACCGCGATATTCCTGAGATCATCCAGCGGCACGTCGACGGGCGGAGGGCCCTCGATTTCGGGTGTGGCACGGGGCGCTCCACACGCTTCCTGCGGGAGCTCGGCTTCGACGTGATCGGCGTCGACATTTCTGAGAGCATGCTGGAGAGAGCGAGAGAGCTGAACCCGGATGGCGACTACCGTCTCGTGCCGGACGGAGCGCTGCCGGGCCTGGAGCCGGCGTCATTCGACCTCGTCCTGTCGGTGTTCACGTTCGATAACATCCCCGCCCTCGAGCACAAGCTCACCCTGTTCCGGGCGCTCGGGGGGCTGCTCGCCCGCAACGGCCGGATCGTGAACCTCGTTTCGGCTCCGGAGATCTACCTGCATGAATGGGCTTCGTTCTCGACGCGGGACTTTCCTGAGAACCGGGACGCCGTCAGCGGACAGGAGGTGCGAATCGTGATGCTCGACGTAGACGACGATCGTCCGGTGACCGACATCCTGTGTTCGGGCGACGACTATCTGACCGTATACGAGCACGCCGGCCTCATCCCTGAGGCCACATACCGCCCCCTCGGGCGTCAGGAAGATCCGTTCGACTGGGTCAGCGAGATGACGATTTCACCCTGGGCGATCTATGTTCTGGGTGACGCCGGCAACCCGGATTCGCTGGAGAACTGACCATGCTCGAGACTCGATCTGCGCTCCTGGTCCAGCTGCCTCTCCTGGCGCTGGCCACTGCCCCTCTGATGGCCCAGTCGAATTCATGCGAATCCGCAGTAGTGGCGGCGCCCGAGATGCCGGCGGCACCCGATGTTCTCGCCGCCCGGCGATCCGCGCTGCTCGAGACCATCGGTAGCGGAGTCGCCGTCGTGCCAGCCACGAGCCCATCCCGCCAGCTCGACGGATACCCGGCTGCATCCTCGGACTTCGAGTATCTGACCGGACTCGAGCTGTCCGATGCCTGGCTCGTGCTCAGCGGGTCGGCACCGGACGAGAATGCGGTCGTCCTGTACCTGTCCGGTAATGCGGCGACGGAGGGGCCCATGGCCGAGGCAGGTGCGGTCACGGGCATCGCCGACGTTCGCTGTTTCAGTGACGCGCCCGAGCAGCTGGCGGCGTTGCTGCGCACCGATGGCCCCTCGACACCGGGCACGAAACTGTTTCTCGCCATGGGAATGCGGGGAGTGCCGGACGCTGACGTGGTGGCCGCCGTGGATACGGCCGGCCTCGAGATCCAGAACCTGCGACCTGCGCTCGCCAGACTGCGCGTGGTGAAAGACGAGGAAGAGCTCGCCAGGCTGCGGCGCGCGGCCGAGGTTTCCGCGCTTGGCGCCGCGCAGGGAATGCGCTCAGCCGGGCCGGGACTCGGAGAGGCCGAGATCCAGGCGGTAATCGAGGCGGAGTTCCGCGCCGGGGGTGCTCCCGAGACCAGCTTCCCGAGCATCGTAGCCTCGGGGTCCAATGCGCTCGAGCTGCACTACGACGAGAACATATCGACGCTGACCGACGGCGAGTTATTGCTCACCGACGTCGGAGCCGAGTACGCCGGCTACGCCGGTGATGTCACTCGCACCTACCCGATCTCAGGCACGTTCACCGACCGGCAACGTGAACTGTACGAGCTGGTGCTCTCGACGCAGGAGGCGGCGATCGATTCCGTGCGCCCGGGTGTCACGATCGAGGACCTGAACCGGATCGCGCGCGAGCATATGGCGGGGCATTCGGGCGACCTGTGCGGAGAAGAGACCTGCGAGGTGTACTTCATTCACGGACTGTCCCACCACCTGGGGCTGGACGTTCACGACCCCGGGCTGCCGAACCTGCCCCTGGCACCCGGGATGGTCCTAACGGTGGAGCCCGGGATCTACATCCCCGCTGAGGGAATCGGGATTCGGATCGAAGACGACGTCCTCGTCACTCCGGATGGGCACGAGGTCCTGTCCACGGCGGCGCCCAAGTCGGTCAGCGCCGTCGAGGCCGAGATTGCGAAAAGCGACTGAGCCGGGAGGCAACAGTGGAAGTGCTGGGAATTCGGTTCTGTTCGGTGACTCCGGAAGCAGCGAGCCTGGCCTCTGTTCTCGATTCGCTCGGGTTGCCGCGGCGTGAAATGGGCGAGGCAGGCAATCCCGCCTCCGAGTCTGCCTCATTTTCAGGAGCGGTGTTTCCGGCCGGAACCGGGTGGATCGAGGTATGGCCGGAGGGACCGGAGCTGCCGGCCGGTATCCTTCTGCAGATCGTAGTCGACGACGCGATTGCCTTCGCGGCGCATGCGAAGAAGAACGGCCTCGATCCGCAGGGACCGGTCGACGCGCATGGTGAGCGAATCTACTTCCTGCAGGCTCCATCAGGACTGCCGATCACCTTTCAGTCGGCTCTCAAGACGGAACCGGTCGAGGCCGAGGCAACGTGACGCTGACGCGCAGATAGTCGGACGACGATTCGCTCGCGGGAGCACGAACCCATGGCTCGGCAGGCAGCGATGCTGACCGGAATTGCAGGCGTTGTCGTGGTTGCGCTCAGCGCATGGGTCGCGGCGACCTGGGTGCTCCAGCGAGCGACTATGTTCCCGCGGCCTCCCGCGGCCCCTGTCTCGCCTGCGACCGGCCGTTCGGATGTCGAGATCATCAGACTCGGTCCCGAGGGGGTCGAGGCCTGGTATCTCCCGGCTCGAAATGTCGAAGGTCCCGCGCCTGCGCTCGTGTTCACGCACGGGAACGGCGAGCTCATCGACTACTGGCTGGAGCCATTCTCCAGCGTTCCGGAGTGGGGAGTGGGTGTCATGCTCGTGGAATACCCGGGCTACGGGAGATCGGGCGGTCAGCCTTCCGAGCGATCAATCGGCCGCGTCATGGCGGCCGCTTACGACGATCTCGCGGCGAGGCCGGAGGTGGACGCCGGGCGGATCGTCGCCTGGGGCCGGTCGCTGGGCGGTGCCGCGGCCTGTTCGCTGGCCGATCAACGTGACGTCGCAGCGCTGATTCTCGAGTCCACGTTCACCGGAGTCCGGCCGCTCGCCCGACGATTCGGCATCATCGGACCGCTGGTTCGGGACCCGTTCGACAATCTTCGGGTCGTGGAGGATTTTGCGGGCCCGGTCCTCGTGCTGCATGGAGAGCACGACTCGATCGTGCCGGTAGCGCACGGGCGGGCGCTCGCGCAGGCGGCCCCGGCGGCCGAATTGCACGTCCTGCCGTGCGGGCACAACGACTGCCCCCTGCAGGGGCCACTGATCCGGTCGTGGCTCGAGCGAACAGCTCTGCTTCCCTGACCAACCCGGCGAACCCCGGAACAGACTTGGCTGCCGCCGCCTGTCCGGTTGAGTAGATTTGGGACGGTAACCAATGAAGACGGGGAAATGAAACGACGCCCGGGCAGAAATGGGCGCGCGTCACTGTACGACGCGCGGGTTGGAGCGGGACTCACCGCAGCTCTGTGGCGAGCCCGGCACCTGCGCTGGTGGCCCGACGAGGTGCCCCGACAATTCAATGCCGACACCGATCGCCTGGTCGTTCTCTCCGACATGCATCGGGGCAAGCGGGATCGAGCGGACGATTTCTTCCCGTGCGAGGACGCCTACCTCCGTGCGCTGGACCACTACCTGGAGGACGGGTATACCCTCGCCATGCTCGGCGATGTAGAGGAGCTGTGGAAGAGCCCGCCCGACGCGGTAATCGCTGCATACCCGCAGGTCTACGAGCGGGAAGCGGCGTTCCACGCCGCCGGACGGATGTTGCGGTTCTGGGGAAATCACGACGAAGAATGGGCGTCACCTGTCCTCGTGGAGCAGAAACTGGGACCGGTCAATCCGGCCGGGGCCCCCCTGGTCGGCGAAAGCCTGCTGCTCGAGGTAGTTCAGGGCGACGAGGAGCTCGGATCGATCTATCTCGTCCACGGCCACCAGGGCACGGGATTCAGCGACACCCTGGCCTTCCTCGCCCGGTTCACCGTGCGCTTCGTGTGGAAGCCCATGCAGCACGTGACACAGCTTTCGAGGAATGCTCCCTCCTCGAATCGGCGGGTTCGCGAGAAACACAACAGCGCGACCCGGCGCTGGGCCGAGAGCCACGACAAGCTGCTGCTGATCACGGGTCACACCCACCGGCCGGTGTTCGGGTCGATCTCCCTCCTGGACGAGCTCGAGCGCCGGCTCGGGATCGACATCGACGAGATCTCGAACCGCTTCGACGACGAGGAGTTCTGGGATGACGTCGTCACG
>JAENXO010000296.1 GCA_016649455.1 Gemmatimonadota bacterium
CCGCAAGACCGTGGAGCCGCACAGGGCGGCGACCGTCGGGATTCACCGGACGATACGGGACCTATGGCATCTGCAGCTCTCGGACACAATCAGATCGGCGAGCTGCTGATCAGGGAGAACCTGATCAGCAACGAAGATCTGGAGCGTGCACTCGCCGAGCAGATTCAAAACGGGGCGAGGCTCGGCTTCACTCTCGTCGCCAGCGGTGCTGTCGCGGAGGCAGATCTCACGCGCCTCCTGAGCCGCCAGTACAGATGTCCGGCCGTCGATCTCGAAACGGTGACTATCGATCCGAAGATTCTCAAGCTCGTCCCCGCTGATTTCGCCAGCAAACACCTGGTTCTTCCGCTTCGACGTGTGGGTCGCACCCTGACCATCGCCATGGCGAGTCCGTCAGATCTCGGAGTGATAGACGATCTGAAGTTCATCACCCGGTTCGATGTCGAAGCAGTGGTGGCCGGCGAGTACTCACTGCGCCAGGCGATCGACAAGTACTACGAGGTTTCCTCCGACCGGCTCGGTGAGCTGCTCGAAGAACTCGAGGAGCAGGACGTCGAAGTCGTGGAAGACCACGAGGAATTCCTCTCCACGACTCAGCTCCAGGCGCAGGTCGAAGAAGCTCCGGTCGTCCGCCTGATCAACGGCCTCCTCACGGACGCCGTGCGCAGGGGGGCCTCTGATATTCACATCGAGCCGTACGAAAAACATCTGCGGGTCCGCTATCGGATCGACGGCGCGCTCCAGGAGATCATGAAGCCGCCCAACCGGATGAAGGCGGCTCTGATTTCGCGCGTGAAGATCCTTGCAGATCTCAATATCGCTGAGCGCAGGGTTCCGCAGGATGGCCGCATCAAACTGAAGATCGGCAGCCGGGTCATCGACTTCCGGGTATCGACACTGCCGACCCTGTTCGGCGAGAAAATCGTGCTCAGGATTCTCGACAAGGGAAACCTGACCCTCGATCTCGAAAAATTCGGGATGGAGCCGAAGTCGGAGCAGGACTTCCTCCATGCGATCTCCCAGCCCTACGGCATGGTCCTCGTCACGGGTCCCACCGGTTCCGGTAAGACGACGACCCTGTACAGCGCCTTGAGCCGGATCAACACGGACGACGTCAACATCATGACGGCCGAGGATCCGGTCGAATACAATCTGTCTGGCATCAACCAGGTGCTGGTCCGATCGGATATCGGGATGACCTTCGCCGCCGCCCTGCGGGCGTTTCTGCGCCAGGATCCGAATATCGTGATGGTCGGTGAGATCAGGGACCTGGAAACGGGCAGCATCGCCGTGAAGGCCGCTCTTACTGGGCATCTCGTTCTCTCAACGCTTCACACGAACGATGCCGCATCTACGATCACCCGGATGATCGACATGGGGATCGAGCCGTTCAACGTGGTGTCCGCCGTGAACATCATCACGGCACAGCGTCTCGTCCGGCGGATCTGCAGCAACTGCAAGGTCGAGGCGACCTATTCGCCCGAGGTGCTGGAGTCGGCTCAGCTGACCCATGAAGATGCGACAACGCTGCAGTTCCAGAAGGGCGAGGGCTGCGATGCGTGCAACGGGTCCGGGTACTCGGGCCGACAGGGACTGTACGAAGTGATGCCCATGACCACCGAACTTCGGCGTATGGTTCTCGCGGGATCGTCAGCTGAAGATCTCAAGAACCAGGCCGTAAGCGAGGGGATGATCACGCTGCGGCGGGACGGAATGCTGAAGGTCCGACGGGGAGTGACGACACTCGAAGAAGTGATCAAGGAAACAGCGCATTGAGATGGACGGAGCGAACTTCGCTCCACGCATCTCGAGCCAGAAAGCTCGGAAAAATCTGATGATCAACGAATCCGCACCGATGAACCTGCGCAGTCTTCTCGAAGAGATGATCGAGAAGGGTGCGTCCGACCTTCACATTTCGGCAGGTGAGGTTCCGAAGCTGCGGGTCGACGGTCAGCTCCGCGACAGCGACTGCCAGCAGCAGCTGGGGCCGCGGGACACACAGTCTCTCGCCTATTCCGTGCTGACGGAGCAGCAGAAGAAGCGATACGAGCAGGAGGATGAGCTCGACCTGTCGTTTGCCGTCCAGAATCTGTCCCGCTTCCGCGGGAACGTGTTCCGGCAGCGGGGCACGGTCGCCATGGCGATCCGGCAGATTCCGTTTGAGATCCTGACGTTCCAGGAACTGAATATCTCACCGGTCATCGCCCAGTTGGCTGAAAAGCCTCGCGGTCTGGTGCTCGTCACCGGACCGACGGGATCGGGCAAGTCGACGACGCTTGCAGCAATGATCGACAAGATCAACCGTGAGAGGCACGGACACATCGTGACGGTCGAGGACCCGATCGAGTTCGTGCATCGTCACAAGAACTGTCTGGTAAACCAGCGCGAAGTCGGAAGCGACACCGGGTCATTCGCCACCGCTCTCAAGTACGTACTGCGTCAGGATCCGGACGTGATTCTGGTGGGTGAGATGCGCGATCTCGAAACGGTGCAGGCTGCCCTGACGATCGCCGAAACCGGCCACCTGGCACTCGCGACGCTCCATACGAATTCGGCCGCCGAGTCGATTAACCGGATCATCGACGTCTTCCCGTCGCACCAGCAGGATCAGGTTCGGGCGCAGCTGGCATTCGTCCTCGAGGGCGTAGTCACGCAGACGCTGCTTCCGAGGCGAAGTGGACGCGGCCGGATCGTGGCATGTGAGATTCTGATCACCACTCCCGCGATCCGGGCGTTGATCCGGGACGACAAGGTGCACCAGATATACTCCGCCATGCAGGCGGGTAAGAAATTCGGCATGCAGACCCTCAACGACGCCCTGTATTCCCTCTACATGCGGGACGAGGTGACACTCGAGGAATGCGTGCGAATCAGCTCCGATCCGATCGAATTGAAGCGCATGGTCGGTGAGGTCGAATCACCCGTCGCGGTCGCCCGCTGAGCGGGGGGACTCCGGAGATCCGGGAGTAAACAGGAATGCCAGTCTACACGTACAGTGCGCGGACGATCAGCGGCGAGCTGAAGCGCGACCAGATCGACGTCCCGAATCGCGATGACGTGATCGCGTTTCTCAGGGCCCAGAAGCTGATTCCCGTGTCAGTCAAGGAGAAGCCGAAGGGGCTGAATATGACCATCGGCGGGCGGATGAAGAGCCGCGACCTGGTGATCATGACTCGGCAGTTCGCCACCATGATCAACGCGGGTCTTCCGCTCGTGCAGGCCCTGGACATCCTGGTGAAACAGTCGGACAACAAGATGCTGCAGTCGTCCCTGGAAGGCGTCCTGCACGACGTCGAGTCCGGGAATACGCTGGCCGACGCGCTCGGTCAGCATCCGAAGATCTTCTCGCACCTGTACGTGAATATGGTGGCAGCGGGCGAGACCGGCGGTATCCTGGACACGATTCTTCTACGACTGTCCGTATTCCTCGAAAAGACGGAAGCCCTCGCCCGCAAGGTGAAGGGCGCGATGATCTACCCCGGCGTGATCGGTTTCGTCGCCGGGTCGGCGATCGTCATTCTGCTGCTGTTCGTGATTCCGACATTCCAGACGATGTTCCAGAGTTTCAACCAGCAGCTTCCGCTTCCGACCCGTATCGTGATCGGCATGTCCGCGTTCCTGCAGAGCTACTGGTGGGCGCTGCTGGCAGGATCGATCGGGGCCGTCTGGCTGTTTCGACGGTGGCTTGCTACGTCCAACGGGCGCCTCCTGTTCGACAAGGTACTGCTCCGCGTTCCGATCCTCGGCACGCTGGCCAGGAAGTCCGCGGTGGCGCGCTTCACCCGTACGCTGGGAACACTTCTGAGCTCCGGTGTTTCGATTCTGGATGGGCTCGAAATCACGGCCAAGACGTCCGGCAACCGCGTCATTCACGACGCGATCATGAACAGCCGCAGCTCGATCGCCGGCGGTGAGTCGATTTCGGAACCGCTCCGACAGTCGGGTGTGTTCCCGCCGATGGTGACCCAGATGATCAATGTCGGGGAGGAGACGGGCGACCTCGACGGGATGCTGTCGAAGGTGGCCGATTTCTACGATGAAGAGGTGGACGTGGCCGTCGAGTCGCTGTTGAAGGCCATGGAGCCGGCGATGATCGTGATCCTCGGTACCGTCGTGGGTGGGA
>JAENXO010000302.1 GCA_016649455.1 Gemmatimonadota bacterium
CGCCAGGCCGCCGAGAAGTCCAAAGAACGCCGACGGCCACCTGTGGGATGCCGGCTGGGCCACGATCTCGTCGATCTGCTGCGTGGTGGCCGCCTCGGTTCGCGCGACGCCGTCGGCCGTCATCTCAAACGCCCACGCAAGCACGAGGGCGAGCGGAAATCCCAGCAGCGCCAACACGGTCGTGCCGGTCAGGAACGCCTCCGGCAGGTGCAGCGCTTCCTGCAGCAGGTCCGCGACCTGGAGCACCACGAACGCGGCCGCGCCGTAGACGGCCGCCACGCGGAACACGTGCCGCCGCTTGAGTTCGGCGAAGAACCGCTGGTAGGAGCGAGGCTCGTTCACCGCAGATCTTCTCTCATCTGCCCGTCCCGCTCACTGCCGACTCCTCTGGTAGCCCGGGCCACCATTGGGCAGGCCGAGCTCCTCGACGATCGCATCGAACCGCGGCTCTCCACGGAGGAAATCGAGGCCCACCCAGGTTCCGATCCACACGATTTCCGGATTCCGCATCTCGTACGACTGCTCGGTAAGCGCCAGAGCCACACCGCGGTCACCGATCAACCCGTACATCTCGGCCAGACTGGATATGCTCGTTCCGCCGTTCCGTTCGATCTCCTGCAGCAGATCGCGCGCGGCGGCGAGTGTTGCGGGCGTCGGATGCTGCACGGCTTCGACGAGCTCGACCATTCGGAGCGGATTCGAGAGCCCGACAGCGGAGCCTGCGTAGGGGGCGAATCCGCGTGCTTTCGTCCAGTCCTCCGCAAGCAGCGACAGCGTCAAGTTCGTCATGTTGATCGGCCCTGCCCCGGGTGCAAGGTCCGCCGCGCGCCGAGTCGAGACCAGCGCTTCTTCCAGCTGCCCGTGAACCGCGAGGGCGGCGCCGAGCGCCCACCAGCTCAACGGTGACATCGGATCCACCTCGGTAGCCCTTCGCCCGAATGCTATCGCTGTATCCGTGTCCCCGAGGATCGTTGCCAGGTCCGCGGCCCAGTGCCAGCCGGGCAGGTAGCCCGGATTCAACTCACGGGCGCGGGTGAACGCCCGGTCGGCGGCGTCGAAGTCCCAGTCGAATTCCATCGCGATCAGTCCGACGCTGGCATGTCCCTCGGCGAGATTCGGGGCCAGCTCGACGGCCCTGCTGGCCGCCGCCCGGGCCCTGTCCACCACCTCGCGAGAGTCCCCACTGACAAAGTAGGCGTACGCATCCAGGGCATCGGCCAGCCCGGACCAGGCAAGGCCGAATCTCGGATCCGCATCGATCGCCCGCTCGAAGTAGTCGAGGGCCGATTCGATCCCTTCGCCGGTTCGACTCGCCCACGCGTGCCGGCCGAGCAGGTAGTAGTCGTAGGCCTCGAGATCAGCCGTCCGGCGCTGCACGACCGCCGGGCTGGATCCACCGGCGATCGTCACCTGAAGGGCTTCCGCGATCGCCCCGGATACCTCGTCCTGGATCGCGAACACGTCGGTCAGCTCTCGGTCGTAGGTCTCCGACCACTCGTGAAAGCCATTCGATGTGTCGATCAACTGTGCCGTTACCCGGACCCGGTTACCGGACCTGCGCACGCTTCCCTCCAGCACGTGCGCGACCCCAAGCAGTTCCCCGATCCGCCGCACATCCTCCTGCTTGTCGCGCAACGCAAACGAAGAGGTGCGCGCCGTGACCTGCAGATCGGGCGACTGCGCGAGGAGGTTGAGGATCTCCTCCGCCAGGCCATCGCTGAAGTAGGCGTCGGCCGGGTCATCGCTCATGTTGACGAACGGCAGGACGGCGATCGAGGTAGTCGGGGCGACTGCACCATCGCCAACGGCCGTCATGGTTGCAGCGCCGCCGGTTGCGGAAGCGGGAGCAGCACCAGGGAGCAGCTCCTCCCGCGCACCAGGCCCAGCCACCGCCGATTCCGGATCGCCGACCGCTCCGACCGATGCGGCGCCAGGCCGAGAGGATCCACCGGGGTCACCTGGCCGATCCAGCGTGAGCCACAGCCCGACCGCGAACATCCCGACTCCGACGAATGCAACGATCCCGGCCGGCCAGCGCCGGATCACCGGAAGGGCGGCCAGTTCGTTCACCTCACCGCTGGTCAGCATGTCGGTGCGCTGCACTCCATCGGGCGTGCGCTCGTACGCCCAGGAAAGCACCAGTGCGATCGGGAAACAGACGATCGCCAGGACGGTCACGAGCGTGAGAAAAGTGTCGGGAAGCCGAAGCCCCTGCCCCAGCAGCTCCGCTACCTGCAGGACCACGAAAGCCGTGGCTCCATATACACCGGCTACGCGGAATACCTTGCGCCGTCTCATTTCCGCGAAGAAGCGACGGTATCCGGGAGGTGCGCTGGAATCGACCACCCGTCAGGGCCCCGTCCGCAACGGAGTCCGTCCCTCGAGGTTGAGCCGCTTCATGATGGCCAGGAATCGCTGGTCATCGCGCAGCGCATCAACCGACGGAGTCCACATCTGATACGGCACGAAGTATGGCGTACTGAGAGTGAACCGCTCCAGCCGGTCCAGAGCCGTAGCCGTATCACCGAGCGCCAGCCACACGTCCGCCGGCAGGCCCTCGCTCCACTCGCGATCGGGAAGCAGCGAGGCGTCGCCGGCCTGCACGGCCTGCTGCAATGCCAGCTCGTTCAGCGTGTCCTGCTTCGACTCGGCCCAGAACCGATTCGCCGCGGCGCTGGATGCCTCCAGATCCCCAAGGTGGAAGTAGCAGCCCACGATGATGAACTGAACCACGCGCAGGCTCGGAGTTCGCTCGAGGGCCACGTCGCCGATCTCGATCGCCTGTTCACATTCATCGTTCAGCCAGCTTCCGCCCGCCACGACTGCCATCCTGATGCCTGACAGCGGGTCGAGCGACCGGGCGTGCTCTGCGGTTCTCAGCCCCTCGGCGATGCGACCGACGCCATACAGATACTCGGCATACTGGTGCTGCGCCTCCACATTGTCGGGCTCGAGCTCCAGGGCCCGCCCGTACTGCTCCGCGGCCTCATCCCAGCGCCACGAGTCCCGTCGGATGTTTCCGAGCGCGACACGCGCCGACGCATTGTTCGGATCCAGGGCCAGTGCTCGCCGGGCGGCTGACTCGGCGGATGCGAATGCGCTGGCAACCGTGGCTGAGTCAGGTGCAGTGCCCAGGTGATGTGGAAGCAGGGTATAGCTTTCGGCGAGGCTGGCCCAGGCCGGAGCATAGCTCGAATCGCTGGCCACCGCCGCCTCGAACAGCTCGATCGCGTCCTGCACTCCGGGGCCACGATCCCGCATGCGCGCCCGGCCCTGCAGGTACAGGTCGTAGGCGGTCAGATCGCGAGTCGCGACGACGAGTCCCTGCCCCGCCTCGAGTCCCAGCGAGACCTTCATTTCTTCGGCGATGGACTCCGCGATCTCGGTCTGGATGGCAAACACGTTGTCGACGGAGCGGTCGTAGGTGTCCGACCACAGGTGAAACCCGGTTTCGGTCTCGATCAACTGCGCGGTGATCCGAAGTTGATCGCCGTCCCGGCGCACGCTTCCCTCGAGAATCGCATCGACCCCCAGGTCCTCCCTGATCTGGTCGATCGTCGGATTCGAGTCCCTGTACGCGAAGGTCGAGGTGCGAGCCGCGACGCGCAGACCCTTGATGCGGGCCAGGGCGTTGAGAATCTCCTCGGTCATCCCGTCACCGAAGTACTGCTGATCGCCTGCCGCACTGAGATCCGAGAACGGCATCACGGCGATCGACGGGCGCGGGTCTTCGTCGACGGAGGTAATCGCCAGCCGAACTCCCCGGTCTGATCCGTCGTCTGTATCCGTCGCGGCGGCAACCGGTGCTTCCGGACCGGCGCCTGAGGTGGATCCGCCCTGGTCGTCCGGGCGCAGCGTGAGCCAGGCCGCGGTCGCGAGCGCGAGAATGCCGACCAGCGCGAACAGTCCTGAAGGCCAGCGCCGGGAGGCGGGCTCGGCGATCATCTGGGTGATCTCGCCCGCTTCCGCATCGTCGGTCCGGCGCACACCGTCCGGTGTCACCTCGAACGCCCAGGCCAGCACCAGCGCGACCGGGAACAG
>JAENXO010000478.1 GCA_016649455.1 Gemmatimonadota bacterium
CGTTCGGTCGGACCGCTCCGCGGCGAGAACCCGCTGGCCGGTGAGGGCTGGAGCAGTGTGCTGCCGAGCAACACCGTGATCGGGCCTGTCGTCAGGGACCTCGCCCTGTACCTGAATCCGACATCCGTCGCGCGTGCGGACACTTCGGTGTTCGCCGGATTCGGAGTTCGCGACAGTGTGGTGGCGGGCGAGTATCGACTCGAAGTGGACCGCCAGGGCCAGTACGAGCTGTCGCTGGCAGACACGACCGCGAACGAGATCGGAGCCGTGGGAGGCGCGATCGGTGACAGATTCGGCTTCGTCTGGTCGCCGCCGGCCGAGTCGTTCCAGCCGAACGCTGCGCTGGAGTTCTCGGTCTCGACACTCCGGGGCTCCATGGTGAACGTCCGGGAGAAGCTCGAGGTCGACTTCGATGAGGATGCCGGGATCATCTACTCGACCCTGCTCTGGAATGACCCGCGAGAAGGGGCGTTCGTTCTCAACGCGCTGCAGGATCAGTTCATCTCCACGGCGACGAACCTGAAGAACGCACAGTTGCGGGAAACCGTGAGCATTCTTGAAGAGCAGACCGGACTCTCAGAGGATCGACTGCGCTCGGCGGAACTGTCGCTCGAGAACTACAAGATCGCCACGATCACGCTTCCCTCGGAGGGACTCCTGGCTCCGGCAGGACGGGAACCGGGCTCACAGTCGATCATGACGCGAGACCCCGTATTCGATGCCTATTTCAGCCGGAAGATCGAGCAGCGGGAACTGCAGGTCGAACTGGAGACCCTCGGCAGGGTGCTTCAGGCGGCTCGTACGGGCGGCGAAGTAGACGTGCTGGGACTTCAGTCGCTTTCGTCCGCCGGCCGGTATCCCGCACTGCAATCGGCGCTCGATCAGATGAACGAACTGGAGGCGGCCCGCCGTTCATTGCTGCTGACCTTCACGGAACAGCAGGAGGAAGTTCAACGCCTCACCCTCGAATTGACCCAGCTGAAGACCAGTACCATTCCAGCGCTGATCACCGACCTCATCCGTCAGCTGCAGACGAGGCTGAGCGCTCTCGACCAGCAGCTCGAGACCCAGACCGCGGAGCTGCAGAGCATTCCGACTCGATCGATAGAACAGGCCCGGCTGGAGCGCGAGTTGCTCGGTGCCGCGGTCCTGCACGAGAACCTCCAGGCCCGTCTGAAGGAAGCCGAGCTGGCGGAGGCGACGAGCTCGCCGGGTCTGCAGGTCCTCGATGCGGCGACGGCGCCTCTGAGTCCGACGGAGAATCCGCAACTCCAGCTTCTGCTCATGGCCGGAATGGCAGGAGTGGGCATCGGGATCGCGGGCGCGCTCCTGTTCGACAAGCTCGACAAGCGGATACGGTATCCGGAGCAGGTGAGCCAGAATCTCGGACTGCGGGTGCTCGGGATCGTGCCCCGGCTCGACTCCAAACAGGGCGCCGATGCCGAGGTGGCAGTGGAGTCGTTCCGCTCCATCCGGCTGCAGATCAGTCATTCGAACGGCACCTCCCGCTCCGTGGTGCTCGTTACGAGCCCCGCTCCGCGCGACGGAAAGTCGATGGTGTCGGCGAACCTGGCCATCTCGTACGCCACGGCCGGGCACAAGACGATTCTTGTGGATGCCGACGTGCGGCGTGGCCACGCGCATACGATGTTCGAGGTCGAGCGCTCTCCGGGGCTGTCCGACTACCTGGTTGGACGGGTTGAATCCGACGTGCTGGCGCAGGCGACGGCCGTCGGCAACCTCTCGTTCATCGCGAGAGGAGCCGGTGACGGATTCAATCCCGAGCTCCTGGATTCGGAGGCAATGGACCGGCTGCTCGCTGAACTGCGCAGCGAGTACGAAATCGTCGTACTGGATGCGCCGCCCCTGGCGGCGGGAGCCGACACGCTCTTGCTGGGCAAGCGCTCCGACAAGGTGGTGATCGTCCTGCGGGCGGGAGAGACGGATTCACAGCTTGCCAGAACGAAGCTCGACATGATCGGGAACGTGAACCTGCCAATCGTCGGGGCGGTGCTGAACGCGGTTCCGACTACATCGCATTACTACCAGTACTACGGGACCTACTACTACGCCGACGCGGAACCTGTTGCATGAGCGCAGGCCGCCGCGGAAGCGGCGAGCGGTCCGGGCGGATTCTCGTCACCGGGGCGGCCGGATTCATCGGCTCCCACCTGTCTGAGAGACTGCTCGAGGACGGATATCGGATCTGGGGACTCGACAACTTCGATCCGTACTACGATCCGGAGATCAAGCGGCGTAACCTGGAGGTCGCGGCTCGATCTAACGCCTTCCGCCTCGTAGAGGGAGACGTAAGGGACGAAGTCCTGCTCGAGGGCCTGTTCTCGGACATCCCGTTCGATGCGGTCGTTCACCTCGCGGCGCGCC
>JAENXO010000346.1 GCA_016649455.1 Gemmatimonadota bacterium
ACCCGCGACGGCTCCGAACCGGCCGAAGATACCTGCACGCCGGCCGGGGCCAGCCTGCGCGCGATCCCCTCGGCCATCTGGCTGCGGGCCGAGTTGGCGACGCAAAGAAACAGCAGGTGTTCGGGGGCCAGCGCCCTGAGCAGGCGCGATTCGACGAGCCATTCCGGGGGAACTCCGCTGCCGTCTTCGTAGCGGCGGCAGGCGAGCGCCGCGGGACCCGGGTTCGCGCCCTCGAGGTCCTCTCCGTCGATGCGGATCGTGGGGGAGCCGGGAAGCTTGAGTCGCTCGGCCCCCGTGAGGTCGGTCACGACGGTTCGAGACAGCTCCGCGTCGGGCGCCAGGCGGCCCGCTACTTTCCGGACCAGCGCCTCCGCGGCCCCGGCGTGCGGACAGTCGGGTGTCACCAGGACGTCGATCCTCGGCGCCATCAGTCCGTCTCCTCAGTGCGGACGCCTCCCGGGACCGCGCAATTGGCGATCTCGACCAGGCGGGCATGTTCGTCCGGAAAGAACTTCACACGCCAGCGCAGGGCCACTCCCACGAGACCGATCAGCACCGGGACCTCCACCAGCGGTCCGATCACCGCCGCGAAGGCTGCTCCGTGCGACATCCCGAAGGTGGCGATCGCCACGGCGATGGCGAGCTCAAAGTTGTTGGATGCCGCCGTGAACGACAGCGTCGTCGTCTGCGGGTAGTTTGCCCCCGCACGACGGCTCATGAAGAACGTCAGGGTGAACATCACGACGAAGTAGATCAGCAGCGGTACCGCGACCCGGACGACCGACAGGGGCTGCCCGATGATCGCCTTTCCCTGCACGGAGAACATCACGACGATGGTGAACAGCAGGGCGATGAGCGTGATCGGGCTGATGCGCGGAATGAACACCTCATCGTACCACTCGGCGCCGCGTGCCCGACGGAGTACGAATCTCGTCAACATGCCGGCGAGAAACGGGATGCCGAGGTAGATGAACACGCTCTGCGCGATTTCCCCCATCGACACGTCCACGATCGCGCCTTCGAGGCCCAGCCAGCGAGGCAGAACGGTAACGAAGATCCAGGCGTACAGGCTGTAGAACAGCACCTGGAAGATCGAGTTGAACGCCACGAGTCCCGCCGCATAGTCCGGGTCACCGTCGGCGAGATCGTTCCACACGATGACCATCGCGATGCAGCGGGCGAGACCGATGAGGATCAGCCCGACCATCAGTTCCGGCATGTCGCGCAGGAAGAGCACGGCCAGCCCGAACATCAGGATCGGGCCGATCACCCAGTTCTGAATCAGCGACAGCCCGAGGATCTTCCGGTTCCGGAATACGTCGCCCAGCTCTTCGTACCGGACCTTGGCGAGCGGTGGATACATCATCAGGATCAGCCCGATCGCGATCGGGATCGACGTCGTACCAACCTGCGACGCCTCGTTCAGGGCTTCCACACGGCCGGGCCAGGCGTAGCCGATGAACACGCCCAGGGCCATGGCGAGGAAGATCCACAGCGTCAGCCAGCGGTCGAGGAACGAGAGGTTCCGGGCGACCCCGCGTTGTCTTCTCATCCGGTGCCCTCCTGGCTGCTGAAACTTCTCCCGGGCTTGCACATGACCTAACTGTGTCCGCCGACACCGGATTCTGCAAGCAGGCTTCAGTCCTGTTCCGAGGTGGGTTCGTTGCCACATCTTCTGCCCGGCGTCAGTTTCCGCGGGCACAACCACTCACTCGGGTCTTGCAATGGTACGCATCAGGATCGCAGTCATCTGCGCCGGAGTCATTTCGGTGCTGATTCCGAGGGGAGCGTCCGCCCAGGCGATTCCCCGCGACGAGTACCTCACGTACGTGCCACTCGAGGTTCCGACGGCTTTTCGTCAGACGTCGGCGAGCGCATTGCTGCACCTCTACGGTGATCGGGACGCTCCCGATTATCTCGACGCGGACGCTGACGGTATCGATGACCGCCGAGAAGAGGTCCTGCAGTCGCTCGCGGTCCGCTTCGCCCCGCTGCTTGTGATGAACTCGACCGCCGTCCCGATGGATCTGCGGCGGGTGACGGCTGAAGAGGGAGCGTTTCCCCTCACTGTAGATACCTGGACACTCGACACTCCGGCCGGTCGGCTCACGCATACGGAGAAGTTCGACGTGTTTTCCGCCGTCGAGGACCCATGCACCGAGTCGGAACTCGATGCTGGCTCCGGGAAGGCCGATTGCCGACTGCGCTGGCTGCTGGAAGAATACGATCTCGACGCGCCGGCGAGCGCCGCGGAACGCACTACGGCCCGGGAGCCTGGAGGGAGGTCTTTCCAGGTGCTGTGGGTCGACTACCCCGGCCGCTCGGAGTCCGAATGGAACGATATTTATGTTGACAAGGTGAGTGGAAGACTTCCCCGGCGGTTCCAGGACCGGGTGATGACCTACGTCCACCCGTTCATCCATCAGTCGGGCTCGTTTCCGGACTCGGCCGGATTCGAGCTCGTGCTGCAGTACTGGTTCTTCTACCCGTGGAACGACGGCGGCAACAACCACCTGGGCGACTGGGAGCACATCAACGTGGTCGTCTCTCCTCTCGAGTCCGTAACGAGACCGCAGTCCGAATACGAGATCCTCGAGATGCTGAGCGGGGACGGGGGGCGCCCTTCGAACGGTGTCGGGCAACTCGTAGTCCGGAGGATCGAGTACTACTTCCACAGCAAGGTCTGGACGCTCGACTTCTCCACACCCAACGCCTACGCCCCTAGAGCCATCTGGGAAGAAGAAGTATCGCGGGCCGTACAGGAGCGCGGCGATGAAGACTGGTTCTGGAACGTTATTCGAAACAGGGCCTGGGCGGATGAGGCGGAGACCCGTGTGAACACCCACCCGATCGCCTGGATCGGAGCTGACAACAAAGGCCTGGATCAGCTTCTCTCCGCACCCGGCGGTACGAACCGGGACTCGCATGGCACGTACCTCATGCCCGGTCTCTACAAGGACATCGGCCCCGCCGGCGCCACCGAGAACGTCCCGGAACACTTCGACCACAAGAAATACTGGTCCGCTTCGATTCAGGATCGAGCCCGGTGGACCGACCGCTGGGAACGCGGTGGGGTGGTGGACCTTGCAAAGGCGGATCGGATCGAACTGATCCCGGACGTGGAACGGATCGCACCGCTCGCGGCGACACGGCCCGAGGTCAGGGCCAGCTGGGCCTGGCTGCTTCTGCCCATCCGGTTCGGATATCCGGCCGTCGAGTCACCCTTCGCGGGAGTCGTTTCCCATGCGGAGACGGGCAACCTCGCGGTATTCGGCCCTTCGTTCAGCGCCGGCTGGAACCGGTCAGGTCAATCGGAAGGGTTCGCGACCTACGATCCCAACAAGGTGCCGAGGCTGCTTCCCCTGGCCTGGCAGGACAACTTCATCAATTCCTGGGGATGGCTCAATCTCACGGCGCCGACGATCGCCATGTTTCCCCCGATTGACTTCCTGTGGAGAATCGTCGCCGCTCCGTTCCGTGCGGTCAC
>JAENXO010000013.1 GCA_016649455.1 Gemmatimonadota bacterium
CCGCGCCGACTGATCGGTCGAGGCCCAGCCCTCGCGCGCGGACGCGTAGAGGAAGGGTGCGTCCAGCTGCTCGTCGGTCGCTTCGAGTTCGATCAGCAGATCCAGTATCTCGTCGTGCACGCGCGCCGGATCCGCATCCGGCCGATCCACCTTGTTGACCACGATCACTGGATGAAGGCCCAGCTCGAGCGCCTTGCGGGTCACGAACCGGGTCTGCGGCATCGGTCCTTCGAACGCGTCCACCAGCAGAAGGCACCCTTCGACCATGCGCAGGATGCGCTCCACCTCGCCGCCGAAGTCGGCGTGACCCGGCGTGTCCACCAGGTTGATCTTCACCTCCGAGCCGTCCTCGGCGGTCCACCGCACGGCCGCGTTCTTCGAGAAGATCGTGATGCCGCGTTCCCGCTCGAGCGGGTTCGAGTCCATCACCCGCTCCTGGACCTTCTGCCCGGTACGGAATGCGCCTGCCTGGCCGAGCAACTGGTCGACGAGCGTCGTCTTCCCGTGATCGACGTGGGCGATGATCGCGATATTTCGAATGGAGTCCACTGAGGGATTCCGCCTTTCAGTCATCTCTTTACTTGTACGACCGGAACGCTTCCGGGACCGGCTCCCACGTCTCGTTATCGGGTGCGGGCGGTGCGTACACCGGGCTCGGGCCGGAAGTTCGCGGCAAACCGCCGATTCAATGAAAATGCCGTCAGAATGGGCCCGATTCGGGCGTTGCTGGGCCCGGCCAACCGACCGTAAGTTGGCCGTCATGGCTGCCCGAATTCATGCCCGGATCATCGATCGGAGACCCCGCCGGCCCGCCCGCACCCGCGGTCGGGCCCGGTTCATCGTGAGCCCCCTGGTCGCCGTTGTCGCAGCGACAATCGGGGCCGCGGCGTGCGGTCGCCCTGCGGCGATGGGCGAAGCCGATTCGCTGATCCTCGTGGCAGACCCTGAGCTGTGGTCGCAGGTCGAACAGGAGACCTACGAAGCACTCGAGACGACTCTGTTCACGATCCGCAACGAGAAAAAATTCTACATCACCTACGTCGCACCGGATGGGAAGGAACTCGAGCAGCTCCTGCTGTGGAAGCAGATCCTGATCTTCGGCGCTCCGGGCGATCCGCTTCTCGAGCAGGTCGCCAGAGCGGCAGGCCGGGACGAGTTGAACCCGCCGGAAGTCTTCCAGACTCCCAGCGTCTGGGCGATGGGACAGGCGGTCACCGTCGTGGTCCTCGAGGCGGGTCGGGAGGCGGAATCGTGGCGCGCGCTGCTGACCGAGCTGGCGGAGCTGCTCGACTACCAGTATCGGCTGTGGGCGCTGAACCGGATGTGGGTCAGCGGCGTGGACACGGTGCTCACGATTCGGCTGCAGGAACGCCTCGGGTTCAGCATGAACGTCCCGGCCGTATACGAATACCAGTTCCGTGACGACGATCTGGTGGTGATCCGGAATGACAACCCCGACCCCAGCGATCTCATCCGTTCGATCCTGGTGCAGCGAAGACCTGTGACCGACAGCCTCGATGCTGCGGTCCTGTTCGACTGGCGGGCGAGCATCGACTCGATGCATTACAGCGTGCCGCAGTCACTGGAGCCGGCGCCGGGCTCGGGTGAGCCGCTCGTGATCAACGGGGTCCCGGGCCTCGAGGTTCGCGGCGCCTGGCGTGACGAATCGTCCTACCCGGCGGGTGGCCCGTTCTTCGTGCGGGCGCTGCGCTGTCCGGACGCGACGTATTTCATCGACACATGGCTGTATTCTCCGAATCCCCGCCGCAGCAAGTGGCAGTATCTCATGCAGTTGGAGGAGATCCTGGGCTCCTTCAGCTGCACGCAACCATAACCCGGGCGTCGGTCCTGATGTCGTTCGTTCATCTGCATACGCATAGTGAGTATTCCCTCCTCGACGGCGCGAACCGGATCGGTACGCTGATCGAGCGTGCCGTCGAATTCGGGATGCCGGCCCTGGCGCTGACCGACCACGGAAACCTGCACGGGGCCTGGGACTTCCAGGAAACGGCCCACGCGAAGGGCATCAAGCCGATCATCGGCTTCGAGGCGTACGTCGCCTACGGCGACCGGCGGCAGCGCGAGCGGCCCCGGGATGCTCCTGCGGACAGCGCGCACCTCGTTCTCCTGGCGCAGAATCTCACCGGATACAGGAACCTGGTCAGGCTGACTTCGCGCGGCTACATGGAGGGCTTCTACCGCAAGCCACGGATCGACCACGAGATCCTGGCGGAGCACTCCGACGGAATCATCGTGCTCAGCGCCTGCCTGTCTGGCGAGGTAGCCAAGAACCTCCAGCTCGACCGCTACGACGCGGCGAAGGAAGCCGCGGAGTTCTATGCGAGGACCTTTCCGGGGCGTTACTACCTCGAGGTTCAGGACCACGGAATCGGCGGACAGGGCGAGGTAAACGCGGGGGTGTTTCGACTGGCGGACGAGCTCGGTCTGCCCACTGTGGTTACGAACGATGCGCACTTTCTGCGGCGCGAAGACGCAGACATGCACGACACGCTCCTGTGCATCCAGACCGGTGCGCTGAAGAGCGACACCGACCGGCTCTCGTTCGACGGGCAGGAAGCCTACTTCAAGTCGCCCGAGGAAATGTCGGCGCTGTTCCCTGACCGACCCGACCTGGTCGCCAATACGCTGGAGATCGCAGAGAGCGTCGGGATCCAGTTCGAGAAGAAGCTGTATCTGCCGGGTTTCCCGGTCCCGGACGAGTTCGACGACGACGCCGCTCACCTGCGGCACCTGGCGGAGGAGGGAGCGAAGGAGCGCTACGGCGACCCGCTCCCGGAGTCCGTCGTCGAGCGACTCGACTACGAGCTGGACGTGATCGTGCGCACGGGGTTCGCGGGCTATTTCCTGATCGTCTGGGACTTCTGCCGTGCCGCACGCGAGATGGACGTCCCCGTCGGACCGGGCCGTGGCTCCGGAGCGGGCTCGATCGTGGCCTACAGCCTCCGGATCACCGACGTGGATCCGCTCGAATTCGATCTCCTGTTCGAGCGCTTCCTGAATCCCGAACGCGTGTCGATGCCCGACTTCGACATCGATTTCTGCTATGAGGGCCGCGGCCGGATCATCGAGTACGTACGGGACAAGTACGGTTCGGAGTCGGTCGGGCAGATCATCACTTTCGGGACCATGCAGGCACGGGCCGCGGTGCGGGACGTGGGACGCGTGCTGGAATTCACCCCGGCCGAGACTGACAAGCTGGCCAAGTTGATCCCCTCGACCGCGGGGTTTTCCCTCACCATCGAGGAGGCGGTCGGGAAGGTCAAGGAGCTGGCGGAGCTCTACAAGAAGGACAAGCGGGCGCAGAAGCTGCTGGACTACGGCATGGCGATCGAGGGCCTGTCCAGGCACAGCTCCGTGCACGCCGCCGGAGTCGTGATCGCTCCCGGGCCGCTGGACGAATACGTGCCGATCTGCCGGGATACGAAGAACGGGGACCAGGTCATCACGCAGTATGACATGGTGGCGCTGGAAAAGGCCGGGATGCTCAAGATGGACTTCCTCGGCCTGCGGACGCTCACGGTGATCCACGATGCCGAGGGCGCCATCCGCCGCAGACACGGCCTGGAGATCGAGTGGGACGAGTTGGGCCTGGCGGATCCTGAGGTGTACGAAATGCTCGCCTCGGGCGGCACGGCCGGAGTGTTCCAGTTCGAGTCATCGCTGGCTACGGAAAAGCTCCGCGCCATGCGCTGCGACCGGTTCGACGACCTGGTGGCGGTGAACGCGCTGATCCGGCCGGGACCGCTGGACACGGGAATGACGGACGTGTTCATCAGGCGGAAGCGGGGATTCGAACCGGTCGACTACCCGGTCCCCGAGCTCGCCGAGGTACTTGAGAGCACGTACGGGGTCATCACCTACCAGGAGCAGGTGATGCGAGTCGCGAACGTGCTCGCCGGCTTCTCACTCGCCGAAGCGGACGTTCTCCGCAAGGCGGTCGGAAAGAAGGACGCGGCCCTGACGAAGCAGGTCCTGGATGACTTCCAGAGCCGCGCGGTCGAGCGGGGGACTCCGAAGCGCAAGGCCGCCGAGATCGCGGATCTCATCCGCACGTTTGGCCGCTACGGGTTCAACAAGGCGCATTCCGTAGCCTATGCAGTCATCTCCTACCGAACGGCATGGCTGCGCAGGCACTATCCGGCCGAGTTCATGGCAGCGCTGCTGAGCTCGATCATCGACAACACCGACAAAGTCGTCCGGTACATCGCGACGGCCCGATCGATGGGACTCGAAGTACTGCCTCCGAGCGTGAACGAGTCCCGCTTCAAGTTCACGGTGGTGGACGACAAGCGGATCCGTTTCGGGCTGGGGGCCATCAAGGGGGTCGGCGGATCGGCCATCCAGTCGATCACGACCTCCCGCGAGCAGAGTCCGTTCGAGTCGCTGTTCGACTTCTGCAGCAGGATCGACCTGCGGCTCAACAACAAGCGCGTGCTCGAATGCCTGATCGCCTCCGGGGCGCTGGACGACTTCGGCGAGCGAGCTGCGCTGCGAGCCGGCCTCGAGGCGGCCCTGTCGGAGGCTCAGCTTCGTCAGAAGGAGCACCTGACCGGCCAGGAGTCCCTGTTCGGGGCGGCCGAAGAGGCACGCCCTGTCGAGCCGGTCCTGCCGGACGTCCCCGCATGGACGGAAGCGGAGCGTCTCAAAGAGGAGAAGGCGGTCCTCGGGTTCTACATCTCCGGGCATCCGCTCGAACGTTATCGCGAGCTGGTGGACCTGCTCTCGCTCGAGTGCAACACGAGTACCGTGCCCGAGCTGCGGGACCGACGTGTCGAGCTCGCCTGCGTCGTGACCTCGCTCGATGTGCTCGTATCCCGCAAGAACGGCAAAGAGTACTGCCGGCTGACGCTGGAGGACTTTTTCGGCACTGCGGGAGCCCTCGTGTTCAACGAGGTATGGACCGCCCACCGGGACCTGCTGTCGGAGGATCTGCCTGTCCTGCTCGAGGGGACGGTGTCCGCAAATTCGCGCGACGAGGAGAATCCACCCATCTTTGTAGATTCTGTCCGCCCGCTCAGTGAGTTGAGCGACAGCGGGCAGATCGGAATCTGTATTGAATTGCGGCAGGGAGATTCGGTTCCAACCGGTGAATTCGACCGCGTGCGAACGGCCCTGGAGAGCTCTCCGGGACCGGGACCGCTGTTGATCCGTTGGAAACCCTCCGGAGAGAACGGGTCGGAGCCTCCTCTTCTTGCCTCGCAGACGCTGCGCGTGGCGCCGAACGCGGACCTGCTCGCCGAGTTGCGAGCTCTCCTCGGAAGCGACCGCGTGCACCTGATCCGCGGGTGATGATATGGCAGCAGACAACGGAAGCCTGGAGGAGATCCGGCGCCAGCTGAGCGAATTGCGTTCGCGGGCGGAGGAGCACGGTCTCGATCTGACCTCCGAGGTAAGCGACCTGGAGCATCGGCTCGAGCAAGCGCACCGGGAGGAGATGCAGTCGCTGAGTCGATTCGACCGGGTGCGCCTCGCCCGGCACCAGGAGCGGCCGTTCACGCTCGACTATGTCCGGTATCTGTGCTCGGACTGGATCGAGTTGCATGGTGACAGAAAGTACAGGGAGGACCCGGCCATCGTGGGGGGCTGGGCTTCGCTTCAGGGGCGGACGGTGATGATCGTGGGCCAGCAGAAGGGCCGCGACATGAAGGAAAACCTCGAACGCAACTTCGGTTCGCCTCACCCCGAAGGCTATCGAAAGGCCAAGCGTCTGTTCCGGCTCGCCGAGAAGTTCAATCGCCCCGTGATCACCTTCGTCGACACACAGGGCGCCTATCCGGGAATCGGCGCAGAGGAGCGCGGGCAGGCGGAAGCGATTGCGCGCAATCTCATGGTGATGGCCGGCCTCAGGACGCCGATCGTCACCTGCATCATCGGCGAAGGCGGAAGCGGAGGCGCACTCGGAATCGCCGTCGCCGATCGAGTGCTGATGATGGAGAACGCGATCTACTCCGTGATCTCACCCGAAGGCTGCGCTGCGATCCTGTGGCGCAGCCGGGACCGCGCAGCTGACGCCGCGGAAGCACTGAAGCTCACCGCTGCGGACCTGGCCGATTCCGGAATCATCGACGAGGTCATTCCGGAGCCGCCCGGCGGCGCGCACCTCGACCCGGAGGCCGCGGCACAGGCCGTCGGCGAAGCCATCGTCCGTAACCTGGACGAGCTCGTAGGCGGGGATCCGGAAGTCCTCGTGCGGAAGCGGCGGGAGAAGTACTACGCGATGGGCGAGTGGCAAGTGAGGGTGGATGCCTGACGGGGAGGACCGGGAGGGACGCGGCAACGACGAGAAGAAGAAGCCGCCGAATCCACTCGGTCCGCGTCGGGAGCCGTTACGTCCCGCGGAACCTGCCGGTGAGCCGGGCGACCATTCTACCGGAAGCGACCGTCGTCGAGGCGGAGCGCGCGACCTTCCGCGTCCGGGGGGACGCAAGGGACCGCGACCCGCCCGTGATATTTCCGGCGCTTCGGCAGTCGGCGGTCGAAGAGAAACCGAGAGCGACCGCGAGTCGAGAGACTCGAAAGGCCGGAAGCGCGGCGGTCAGCCTCATACGGCCCGCCCCCCGCGGTCCGAACCCGCACCGACTCCGACCCCGGTCGTCACGGGCCGGATCTCGCAGATCGCCGAGGTATTGTTCAAGGGCGTGAGAGCGGAGTACTTCTCGTTCCGCGGCGACGAACCGCTGCGCGAGAACGAATATGTGATCGTCCAGGCGGACCGCGGACAGGACATCGGCTGGGTGAAACGTGCCGTGGATGCGGAGACGCACACCTGCGACGGAGGCTGTGAGCACGCCGACCACGAACATCAGCATGCGGTAGTTCCGCCGGCCAGGCGGATTCTCCGACGCGCAGCCCCGGTAGACGTGGAGCGCCGAATCCGGCTCGCCGGAGAGGAGATGGAAGTCCGCAACCGGACACGGGAGCTGGTGGAGCGGCACGGCCTCAAGATGAAGATCAGCGAAGCCGAGTGGCAGTGGGACCGGAACAAGCTCACAGTGTTTTTTACCTCCGACAAACGGGTCGACTTCCGTGGACTGGTGAAGGACATGGCCCGGACGTTCAAGACCCGGATCGAGCTCAGGCAGATCGGAGTTCGGGACGAGGCGAAGCGACTTGGCGGGATCGGTCGCTGTGGACGCGAGCTGTGCTGCCGCCTCTGGCTGCCACGCATCGAGCCCGTCACGCTTCAACTGGCCAAGGACCAGGGTCTGTCCCTCAATCCGGCCCAGATTTCAGGCGCCTGCGGCCGCCTGATGTCCTGTCTTCACTACGAGCACGAGGCATACCTGCAGGCCCGAAAGCGCTTTCCCAGGGTCGGCAAAATCCTCCGTACCGAACAGGGCGAGGAAAAGGTGACGGGCTGGGACCTGTTCAGAGACACGGTCGCCCTGCGCTCCGCTGATGGAACCGAGCGTACGATTTCCCTCGAGAATCTGAAGGCCGAGACGTCGCGCTCGCGCGAATCGAAGTCCTGACCCGAGAAATCCAGCAACCCGGACGGTCGAATTGTCACGTTTCTACCTGACGACGGCGATCGATTATGCCAACGGTGACCCGCACATGGGGCACGCGTTCGAGAAGATCGGTGCAGACGCGATCGCGCGATACCGGAGACTGCGCGGTGACGATGTCTGGTTCGTGATCGGAATGGACGAGCACGGACAGAGCGTCCAGCAGGAGGCCGAGCGCCAGGAGCGAGATCCGCAGGAGTGGGTCGATGAGGTCGCCGACCGGTTCCGGGTGACCTGGGAATCGCTCGATATCTCGCACGACGACTTCATCCGGACTACCGAGCCACGGCACGAGCATGCGGTCGATGCCCTGCTCGAGAAGATCCAGGCGGCGGGTGACATCTACACTGCGCGCTACGAGGGCTACTATTGCGCGCGCTGCGAGGCATTCCGCAAAGAAGCCGAACTGGTGGACGGGCGGTGCCCGCTACATCCGAATCGTGACATCGTGTGGACCGAGGAAGAGAACTACTTCTTCCGCCTGTCCGGATACCGGGATCGGCTCCTGGCTCACATCGAGTCCCACCCGGAGTTCATCCAGCCCCCGAGCCGGCGAAACGAGATCCTGCGGCTGCTCGAGGGAGGGCTCGACGACATCTCGGCCTCCCGTTCCCGGGTACCATGGGGAGTTCCGTTCCCGGGAGATCCGGGCCACACCGTGTACGTGTGGTTCGACGCGCTGCCCAACTATATCTCGGCGATCGGCTACCCGGATGAGGGTTTCGAGGCCTGGTGGCCAGCCGCCCTGCACGTGATCGGCAAGGACATCACGCGCTTTCACTGCGTCATCTGGCCGGCGATGCTGATGTCAGCCGGTCTTCCGCTGCCGGAAACGGTGTGGGCACACGGATTCTTGATGATCGGTGGCGGGAAGCTCTCGAAGTCGGAGGCCCAGCTGCTGGACCTCGAGCGACTCATTGATCGTCACGGCCCGGACGCGTTCCGGTACATCCTGCTGCGCGAGGCCGCGTGGGATTCGGATCGGGATTTTCCGTCCGTCGAGGCGTTCCTGAGTCAGTTCGACACCCGGTACGAGGCGGACCTCGCCAACGATCTCGGCAATCTGCTGAACCGGACCGTATCGATGATCAACAAGTATCGGGACGGCTCCATACCGATCGGCGAGGAAACCGAACTCGACGTCGCGTGCAATGAGGCGATCGAAGCTTGGATCGAAGCGATGGACGGACTGCGTCTCCACCAGGGCATCGAAGCGGGCATGTCCATGGTCCGGAGCGCCAACGCGTTCATCGATCAGACCCAGCCGTGGAAGCTGGCGAAGGACCCCGAACAGGTCACCCGGCTCGATGCCGTGCTGGGCTCCCTGGTCCGCGCACTCGTCCGAACCGCCGTCACCCTGAGCCCATTCATGCCCGGCAAGTGCGAGGAGATCTGGACCCGGCTCGGCGGCGACGGCAAGCTTCCCGGAGTCGACTCGATAGTGGAGCGTCTGCCGAGCAGAATCCCGGACTCTGCGGCCGGAGTGCTGTTTCCCAGACTCGAAGCCTGATCCACATCCGGGGGCCACGATCCTTGCGGCATTGCTCTTGCTTGACACGCTCGCGCGAGTCGTGGTAGCCTTCTCTCGTCCCGCTCGGCGTCTGCATGCCGCTCGAGCTTCCGAAGGAACTGCGATCACGCTGTAAATAACCGCCCGACCGAGGCGAGTACGGGGCGGTGTATGCGCGTGACATAGATGGATATTATTTACATGGCGGATCACCGATTTCCAGGGGAGGGCCCTCTGAAGGCCACGCACTGGACGGTTCAAATCATGCCGGACGGCGGAGGGCGCATTCGCACGAAGCGGATCACCCGGCGTCTGGTTCGCGGCCTCACGGCCGTGGCGGCCCTGATCGTTCTGCTGCTTGCGGGCGGTCTGGTGGTACTCGGTTCGAATTCGGTGCGCGAGGCCGAGTTGGCCAGACTCCGACTCGAGAATCGCCACCTGACATCGAACCTCACAGAGGTCGAAGCCGAGCTGGCAATGATCGGGGCGACGATCGACGAGCTGTCCGACCAGGATCAGAGATTCCGGCTGCTGGCCGGGCTGCCGCACATCGACCCGGACGTCCTCGAGGCTGGTGTGGGTGGTCCAATGCTGGGTGATCCGGCTCGCGAGGAATTCCTCGACGCGTCTCCGGGTCTGGCCGGTCGCACTCTGGCCGCGTCCTATGATGTCGATCGTCTCCTGCGGCGAGTCGACCTGCTGTCGGCGAGCATGGACGAAGCCCTCGACTCAGTGGCGCTGCACGAAGAGTTGTTCCTGGCGCGGCCGTCGATCCGGCCGGTCCAGTCCAGTGAGGCGTGGATCAGCTCAGCGTTCAGCCGCAGCCGCTTCCACCCGGTGCTCCTGGTGAATCGCCCCCATCCGGGCATCGATATCTCGGCGGCTGCCGGCACGCCGATTCTGGTGACCGGCAAGGGAGTCGTGATCTCCGCGGGTAACAGGTCGGGCTACGGAAAGACGGTCGAGATCGATCACGGGCACGGGTACAGGACGCTGTACGCCCATGCCGGTGCGCTGAGCGTCAAGAAGGGACAGTGGGTCGACAGGGGCGATGTCCTCGGCGAAGTCGGCAAGACCGGGCTCGCGACGGCTCCTCACCTGCACTACGAAGTCCTGGTGAACGACCGGCAGGTGAATCCCGGGAGTTACATGATCGACGACCGGGTGCACTGACCGGTAGCAGGGAATGACTGACCCACGATTCTGACTCGCGGGGACCGTTCGAAGCGGTCCCCGCGTTCGTATTTTCGGGCGCGTCCCGGGCGCGATATTGAAACCCTCCGGGATCCCCGGTAAATTGCCGGTTCGCGCCGAGGCCTGTCCCTGGCTCACTCAACATGGAGACAACGGATGCGCGTTCAGCGATTCAGCCCTGCCCTGCTGATCGGAGCCGCCCTGACCCTCGCCGGCTGCGGCGGGTCACCGATTACTGTCGAGGTAGTAGCGGACGGACCCGAGGGTCCCGTCCCCCAGGCCAACATCGAAGTCCGGTTCTTCCCGTTTGACCGCGACTCGGTTTTCGATGTCCTGGATTCGCAGGCATCGACGCCGCGGCCGGAAGTTTCTGAGGACATGCTGGCGACGTTCGGTGAGATCGCGGGACTCCAGGAGCAGTGGCGCACGAAGGAAAGGGAGTGGTCGGAGGGGCGGGACCAGCTCCAGTCTCTGTCCGACGAGTTGCAGGGCCTCGATCGCCGGTCGCGAGACTATATGCAGAAGTACGAGCAGTTCGGCGACCTCGAACAGCGGGTGAACCGGCTCGAATCAGAGAAGATAGCGCTGTTCGAGCAGTTCACCGGCCTGCAGGAATCCGTCGCGGCTCGCGTGGATTCGTTCCGCATCGCTCGTGACAGCTGGGAAGAGAGCACGTACGCGGATTACTTCGATATCGAACAGGAAATCCTCAGGGCCGACAAGGCCGAGGTGCTGGCGGACACGACCGGCGTCGACGGCACCGTGACGGTGAACGTTCCGTCCGGTGACTGGTGGGTCGTCAGCCGGATTCCGACGGCGCGCGGCGAGATGTACTGGAACATCAGGATCGATCCGTCCGAGATCGAAACGCTCCTCCTCAGCGTCGAGAACGGCGAGGATCGTATCCGTTTCTGATTCGGGTTCAACCGGCCGGGACACGCCGCAGCGCGTGTCCCGGCTTCGCTTCGGGGAGCCCGTAACATGACAGCAAACTCCACCTCGGCCGGGGACGACAGGACTCTTCGACTCGAAATCGGATCGGACCGTGTCGGCCGCGTCGTGTTCGATCGCCCGGACTCCCCCGTCAATCTCCTTTCCGCGGCCGTCCTGCATCGCATCGATTCCCTGATTGCCGAGCTCGAATCCAGGATCGCCAACGGTCAGCTCGTCGCCCTCACACTGGAGAGTGCGAAGCAGGGGAGCTTCATCGCGGGAGCCGACGTCGGCGAAATCGGCGAGGTCCGATCCCTGGAGCAGGCGCGTGCAGCGAGCACCGAGGGCCAGAGGATCTTCCGCCGCCTGGAGCGACTCCGGGTGCCGACGATCTCATGCATCGACGGTACCTGCCTGGGGGGCGGAACCGAAATTTCCCTGCACTGCGACTACCGGGTGGCCTCCGACAACAGTGCCACCAGGATCGGGTTGCCGGAAGTCCGGCTCGGGATCATCCCGGGCTTCGGTGGGTGCGTGAAGCTCCCGAAGGTCGTCGGTGTGCAACGGGCCCTGGACATCATCCTGTCAGGGAAACCGGTCTCGGCAGCTCGCGCCGGACAGATCGGACTTGTCGATCGTGTGATCCCGCACCACGCCTGGGAGCGCGGAACGCGCGAATTCGTCTCCGATGTCCTCGCGGACAGGGTACCGAAGGCGACGCCCCGCCTGTCGTTCCAGGGAAAACTGCTCGAACTGAACCCGATCGGGCGAAAAGTACTGTTCTCGCTTGCCCGCAAGCGGGCGCTGAGTGAGACGAACGGTCGGTACCCCGCCCCGCTGAAGGCGATCGACGTTCTCGAGCAGACGTACGGCGTCCGGCCGGACGAAGCATACCCGATCGAATCGGACGCCCTCGCGGAGCTCCTGGTGGGTGACGTTGCACAGGCGCTGATCCGGGTATTCGCGTTGTCCCAGGACGCGAAGCGGGCGCTGCCCGCTTCCGCCATGGCTGCGGCACGCGACATCAGGCGGGTGGCCGTTGTCGGAGCCGGAGTGATGGGCGGGGCGATCGCCGAGCTGGTCGCCGCGAACGATATCGGCACGGTGCTCAAGGACATCGACCAGGGTGCGCTCGACGCGGGACTGCGTCACGCGGCCGACCTGCTGCGCAAGGCGACGCGGGCCAGGGTATTCAGCGAGGAGGAGGCCGGACTCAAGCTGGCGCGGATCGACGGGCGACTCGACTACGAGGGCTTCGAGGAGGTTGATCTCGCCATCGAAGCGGTAGTCGAGCGCATGATGGTGAAGCAGCAGGTGTTCCGCGACCTGGAAGGCGTTCTCGATCCCGAGGCCGTGCTCGCGACCAATACCTCGTCGCTGTCGGTCACCACGATGGCCTCCGGTCTCGACCGGCCGGAGCGAGTCGTAGGACTGCACTTCTTCAATCCCGTGCACAAGATGCCGCTCGTCGAAGTGATCCGGGGGGAACTGACGGGTGACGCGGCGCTCGCCACGGCCTTCCGGTTCGCGCTCGGACTCGGAAAGACCCCCGTCGTGGTTGCGGATCGGCCAGGGTTCCTGGTGAATCGGCTGCTGGGTCCCTACCTCAACGAGGCTGGACACCTGCTCGACGAGGGAGTCTCCGTCGAGGCGATCGACGAAGCGTTGCTGGAATTCGGGATGCCGATGGGACCCTGCCGCTTGCTCGACGAGATCGGATTCGAGGTGGCGCTGCACGCGGGCCGGGAGATGGGCGCGGCTTTCGGCGCCCGACTGTCGCCGCCGGATGTCCTGGATCGAATGATCGAGGACGGGAGACTCGGGCGAAAGAACGGCCGCGGCTTCTACCTGTACGAGAATGGCAAGTCCACCGGCATCGATCTGACGCTGGACTCGCTGTTTCCTCCTGCCGCAGGTGGACCGTCGGGCGACGAGATTCGTTCGCGGTGCCTGTGGCTGATGGTGAACGAAGCCGCGTGGGCGCTCGAGGAAGCCGTGGTCGACACGGCCGACCAGGTGGACCTGGCGATGATCATGGGCACGGGCTTCCCCCCGTTCCGGGGAGGGCTCCTGCGCTGGGCGGACTCCGAGGGTCTCGGACAGATCGTGGACGGGCTCGCCCGGTACGAGGACACGTTGGGAACGCGATTTGCGCCAGCCCCGCTGTTGAAGGGGCTCGCGGGGCGAGACGGGACATTCAGCAATCCTACCTAGACGCCTGCGGTTTGGTTCGCTCTCCGGGCACGACGTTCCGGCGCCCGGCCCGGCGGGCGAGACGCCGGAAGTCGAGATCGTCTACCGGCGTCTTCCCGACAAGGTCAAGACGTTTCGGCAGGAGATTCTCCACGACGGGCCGAACTGCAAGTTCTCGTTGCTCATTCTGCCCGAGGGAAGCGAGCCGCTGAACGTGGGAGATGTTCAGCTCGAGCCCGGCGGTGCGATCCTCTGGTACCTGTTCCCTGACCGGTCGTACGAGGTCGGCGGTGTGTACGACCCGCACGGCCGGCTGCTCGGCTGGTACACGAACCTTCTCAGGCTGCCCGAGATCAGCGAAGGCCGGTGGGAGCTCACGGACCTGTTTCTCGACGTGTGGCAGCCGCCGGACGGCCCGGCAAGGCTGCTCGACGAAGAAGAGCTGGCCGCGGCGCTCGAGGCCGGGGCGATCTCCCGCGAGGAAGCGAGACAGGTGGAGGCGGAAGCCGCGGCGGTCCTCCGGTCGGCCCGTGCGGGCCGCTGGCCCCCGACTATCGTGCACCGTTACCCGCTCGAGGCGGTGGGCTCGCTTCGGCTCCGGCGGGATGCGCCTGCGACTTACGCCGCGAATCTCGTCATCAACCGGCTGATCGGGTTCGGGATGTACCTGTTCGGCGCCATATCGCTGACGTCACTGCTGTTCGCCGCGTTCACGGATGCGTTCAGCGGACCGGGAACGGCTTTGACGGTGTGGAAAGCAGTGATCGGAGTGGAGGCGGGAATTCTGTTCCTGTTCGCGATGGTCGGGCGTCTGCCGGCCACCCGGCGTCCACGCCCGGAGGAATCACTCGACGAACGCATTCTGTTCATCGGAAGCGTCGTTACGGCTCTCGCCGTGTTCCTGTACCCGGACGGCCGGCTGTGGCGATCCTCCCTGATCGCCATCTACTCGATCCTCTCCCTGTTCCTGGCGATCTTCGCCATCGCGCGGTTGCGCTGGGAGAAGCGGTTCCCGGTTCTCGCGGTCGCGGGAATCCTGGTGTGCCTGTTCGCCCTCGCAGTACTCGTGTTCTGACTAGATCGGTCGAGTTCTTCCCCGCGCGACAGCAATGAGATCGTCGACCACCCGCGAGTCGGCGCGGTCGGTCGGCTCGTCCGCGGCGACCACTTCGCCGGCCTGGATGTAGTTGTACCGATCGACGATTCCCCGGCGAATACGGGCGCCCGGCCCGATCCGGCAATGGTCCATGACGATCGAGTCTACGATCTCGGCCCCCTTTTCCACCCACACGTCACGTCCGATCACCGACCGGACGATTGTCGCTTCGTCCACTACGGTCCCGACCCCGAGGCTGCTGTCTTCGATCCGGCCGGACAACACTCGCGGGCTCCCGCGCTGGTACGACTGGGAATGGATCGGCCACATCCGGTTGTTGAGATCGAAGCGCGGCTGCTTGCCCAGCAGGTCCATGTGGGCGGACCAGTAGGCAGGCAGCGTTCCCACATCCCGCCAGTACCCGAGTTCTTCGTGCGGTTTGATGCCAGGCACCCGGTTTCGGTGGAAATCGTAGGCGTACACCCCGTAGTCGTGATCATCTACCATGCGGGGAACGATCGTCGTGCCGAAATCGGGCTCCAGCCCCTCCTCCGCGACCTCCCGGAGCACGTTGATCAGAGCGCGGGGCTCGAAGATGTAGTTGCCCATCGAAGCGTAGGAGTATCCCGCCCTGTCCGGCATCTCCGGCGGGTCGTCGGGTTTTTCCAGCCAGCTCACGATCCGGTCGTCGGGCGTGGCCTCGGCGACTCCGAATCCGGTCGCTTCGACCGACGGGACCGGGAGCATCGCGACGCTCAGGTCCGCTTCCTTCTTCCGGTGGAAGCGAACCATGTGACCGATGTCCATCCGATAGATATGATCGGCTCCGAACACCGCGATCAGGTCCGGCCGGAAATCATAGATCAGGTTGAAGTTCTGGTATACGGCGTCAGCCGTTCCCTGGTACCACTCCTTTCCCAGCCGCATCTGCGGGGGCACGATGGTGAGGAAGTCGTCCGGGTGCGGCGTGCTCAGACGCCAGCCTTCCCGCAGGTGGTGAATCAGTGACTGCGATCGATACTGGACCAGGACGAAGGTCGAATAGATGCCGGAGTTGAGCAGGTTCGACAGAACGAAGTCGACGATCCTGTAGCTTCCCCCGAATGGCACGGCCGGCTTGCTTCGCTCCGCCGTCAGCGGCGCAAGACGGCTGCCTTCACCACCGGCCATTACCAGCCCCAGGACCCGTAGATTGCCTCGCATCGCCAGTTCCTTCCTGTTGTCGGACTCTATTCGCTCGTCTGTTCCAGCATTCGCTCGTACAACTCCTCGTACCTGCGCCCGCTCGCCTGCCACGAGAAATCCGTCTCCATCCCCGCCCGGATCACGTCTTCCATCGCCGCCGGCCGGGTGAACAGATCCAGCGCATCCTGGATGGCGGCAGCAAACGAGTCGGGGTCGAACGGCTCGAACACGATCCCGGTCGCCGAACCGTCGGCCAGCGTCTCCGGTGTAATTCCGATTACGCTGTCGGCCAAGCCACCGACCCGATGAACGATAGGAATGGTCCCGTACCGCTGGCTGATCATCTGGTTCAGGCCACATGGCTCGAACGCAGAGGGCATGAGAAAGAAATCGGAGCCGGCCTCGACCAGGTGGGCCAGTCGTTCCGAGAACGCCACTCTCGAACCGACATTCGGGTTGGCCAGGTCCAGCTGTTCGATCATTTCCTCATAGCGCGACTCGCCGTTCCCGAGAAACACGAACTGTGCGGGCCAGGCGCCGAACCTCTGTTCCAACGCTTCGATCAGCGGGATCCCTTTCTGGTCCACCAGCCGCGACACCAGCCCGAACAGAGGAACTCCGGACGACTCCGGAAGTCCGAACTCCCGCTGCAACTCCTGCCTGGCAACAGCTTTTCCGGAGCGATCCTCCACATCGTACGGAGCGTCCAGGAAGGCGTCATCCGCCGGGTTCCACGCGGCCGTGTCGATTCCGTTCAGTATCCCTTCCACCGGGTGGGTGAGCGCCTGGATGTGTCCCTCGAGCCCGAATCCGAATTCGGGCGTCGCGATCTCCGCCGCGTAGCCCGGGCTTACCGTCGTGACACGGTCCGCCGTGAG
>JAENXO010000007.1 GCA_016649455.1 Gemmatimonadota bacterium
ATCCGACCCGGGGTTACCCTCCGAATCCCGGACATCGGCCGTGAACTGAACGACGTCGCCCTGCGCCGCCCCGCCGGCATCACCAGAGATGGAAACGGAGCCGACCTGCGGGCCTCCGGGTGGAACCACCGAGAACACCACACCCAGCGAGGCCAGCGTCTCACTCCCGACTCTCGCCTCGAGACTCACATCGTATTCGCCGCCAGACAGTCCGTCCGGAAGTGTGAGGGACAGCGCCAGGTCTCGTCCATCCCCCGGGTTGAGTGTCGCCACTTCGGAAGGAGACACGGAGAGTCCGGCCCCGGGGATTGCTCCACCGCCATTCGACCGCACGGCACCCGCCACGAGTTGTACCGGACCGGCCGCCGCGTTACCGCTGTTGCTGATCCGAATCGTCTCCGTGCGCGCCTCACCCAGCGTCACGAGCGCGGGATCGAACGCCAGCACCGGGGCTGGAGCGGGGCCGGTCGGTCCGGTGGGCCCATCCGGCGTGCTGTCTCCACCGCATGCCGCGACCCAACTGGACGCAACCAGCGCGCACACGATTACGATCGAGCGACAGGCTCGAATCACGAATTACCTCCTCGGGAGAATCCTCGGCGACTCATTCAGCAAACACGAGCAGAGCCTGCGAGTTCCCCGCTATTGCTGAACCCGCCTTTGCCTGTACGGGATCTTGCCTGTACGATCTACGCGCCACCGGGGGGTGATCTGCATCGAGTGCGGGACAGCAGGGAGACCGGGTTCCATGACATTGCAGCGTGGTGTGTTGCCGTCGCTTCTTCTCTCCGCAGGTCTCGCCGGGCCGCTCGTGGCGGCGTCGGTCGGACTGGACTCCGGGCATGGCGAACGACACGGTCGGACCAGCTACGACCTGTTCCACACGCGACTCGAGGCATCGACGCCCGCCGAAGGGGACGTTCTCACCAGCCCTCTTCCTGTGGCGCGGTTTGAATTCTCCGGACCGGTAGAGCCCTCCCTTACCCGCCTGCTGCTCCGCTACCCGTCCGGCGACTCCCTTTTCCTGGGCACGATCGTCGTGCCTGACAGTGCACACGTGATCCGGGCGGAATTCCCGGACCTGGCTCCCGGATTGTATGCGCTCGCGTGGACTACGGTTTCCGTGGACGGGCACGCCGCGGACGGCGTGATCGGGTTCGAAGTCGCCGCGGATGCCGAATCTCGCGCTCCGGCCGCGGAAACCGCCGATGACTCGACTGGCGTGGCCGAAACCGCTGCGGGCGACGGGCTTGGAATCGCGGAGCCGGCCTCGCTCGAAGTCGCCGGACCGCCACTGCGTCGCACCCTGTTCCGCGGTCTCGGCCTGGCCTGTCTTCTCGCGGCAGCGGGTGTCCTGTGGTTCGCCGGTGGCAGCGGCCTGGTGCGCGAACCGGCAGTGCTGCGAGCGGCATCCGCCGCGGCCCTGCTGGCGACGATTCTGCTGGGCCTCGACTACCTGGACTGGCTGGGAGACGTGCGACCGGCCGGCATGGGCGTGATCGAAGGCCTCGTCGCCGCGGTGCGAACCCGCACCGGCATGATCGAGGGCAGCCGGGTACTGCTCGCAGGGCTCACGTTCTTCCTGGCGGGCGGTGCGAGAGCCGGACGGATGGCAGGGCTCGTGGCGATGGTCGCGGTGATTTTCGGTGCTGCTTCGGGCCACCCGGCGGTCATCGAACCGTCGCTCGCGCTTCCGGCGAACGCCCTGCATCTCGGGGCTGCGGCGATCTGGATCGGGGGCGTTCTCCTGCTCACGGTCCTCCCGGACCACCCGGAAAAGGCAGATGGCGGGTGGCGCTACGAGCAGGTCGCGAGCCGGGTCTCGTCGCGAGCCTTCCTGGCCGTGGGAGTGATACTCGGGACCGCCTTGCTTCAGGACCTGCTGTTTCTGGGCGGAATCGGGAATCTCCTCACCACGCGATACGGACAGCTGCTCATCGCAAAGTCCGTGGGGCTGGTCCTGCTGATCGGCTTCGGAGCGTGGCACCGCTGGAAGACCCTGCCGAAGCTGGTGCAGACCGGAGACCAGGGCCCGCTGCGGCTGGCAGTACGAATCGAGATCCTGTTCCTCACCGGCGTCATCCTGCTCGCGGCCTGGCTGGCGCTGACCCCTCCACCGGTTGCCGGGTGAGACTTTTCGTCACCTATGGGACCAATGCGACCGTTCCGATGATCTCCGCTCAGCCGCGCCGAACTCGAGTACGCCGCTCGTAAGTACCGAGCTGCGATCGGTTTCCGACATGCCTCCGTATGATTACGGACCACCGCAGGTATGGCCCGCTTCGTGCTTTGCTTCCCGCGCGAGGCTGGTAATTTTCGAGGTGGCCGAGGCTGTCGGCCTGACAGTCAGGTCAGTTTCTTCGTGGAGGAGAGCAATGAAGGGTCGAAGAGGGTTTGGAGTCTTGCTGGCGGTTTCCGTCGCCCTGGTTTCGTTCGGGTGCGAAGGGGACACGGGTCCGCAGGGCCCGCCGGGACCGGAGGGACCGGAAGGTCCTTCAGGCACCGTAAGCCAGTACGCCTACTTTGGTGACTTTGGTAGCGAGTGCTCCCACTGTCACGCGACGACGATCAATGACTACGTGACGACCGGACACCGGTTCGCCTACGACGATCTCGAAGCCGCGGATCAGTCGGATCTGTACTGCCTGCAGTGCCACACCACCGGGTTCAACTGCACAGTCGAGTCTGGTGATACCGAAATCGATCCGGCGAACTGCGTGGAGCCGGCTGACGGCTACAGTGGCTACATCGGCGACGAGACCGATGAGGGCGTCGCGCGGCGTGCCGACCTCGAGGGCGTACAGTGCGAGTCCTGCCACGGCGCGATGGGGCCGGACTTCAACGTCCACCTTCCCGAGATCTCCTTCTCGACGTGGGACAACTCGCTGTGCGCGGGCTGCCACGACGCGCAGATCACCGAGTGGGAGACGTCGGGCCACGCGCTGTCCGCTGGCGGCGACCCGGAAGCGCTGGCTGACGAATTCGGCCGCAGTTCCTGCAACGCCTGCCACACCTCCGAGGGCTTCATTCTGACGTATGATCCGTCCTACGCCACGTATGACTTTGGCGGACACTACAGCCAGATCGGTTGCCCGACCTGTCACGATCCCCACCTGGGCGAGGATGGCGGTGGCAACGACGCGCAGTTGAGGACCGAGGATGCGGTCACGCTCAACTACTACGCACCTGAGGACGAGGACGACGTGCCGACGGCCGAGGGCTACGGTCCGGGCCAGACCTGCATGCAGTGCCACAAGGCCCGTCGGGACTATGCCAACGTCCAGGGCCAGATCGCCAACGGCTCCGCGCACTTCGGTCCGCATCACAGCAACCAGCTCGACATGTTCCTCGGAGCGGGCTCGTATGAGATTCCGGGATTTGAAGCGGAGTTTGATGCGAACCGGGCTCATCCGCACCAGACGCTGGTCACGGAGGCATGTGTGACGTGTCACATGGCGTTCTCCGAGGATGCCGGTGGACACGTCGTGCACAACTTCATGCCCTCGACCGAGAACTGCGCCGGTTGCCATCCAGGTATCCCGGACTTCGACGTGAACGGCATGCAGACGCAGGTCGAAGCCAAGATGGATTCGGTCGCCGTGCTGTTGGGGTATGCTGATTACCACGATCTCGCCGACAACATCAACGACGAGTTCACCGGTAACCAGACGTGGCCGGCGGATTGGATGCGCGAGGTGGGGTACCAGTTCATCTTCGTGTACAATTCGCATGACTTCGGTGTGCACAACGCGAACTACGCGAATGCGCTGCTCGACACCGCGATCGATTACGCGAACGACATGCTTCCGTAGGAAGGCCTGAGCCGCCCGAGAGCACGCGCTCTCCGCGGGTGGTCCAGCAGGGTCCTGCAACGGGACCCGAACACTCAAAGGCCCGGAGCGAATCCGCTCCGGGCCTTTGAACATCCAGGTTGGCGGGCGTCCGGGCTTACTCGATAGCGATGCTCTCCCGAGCCGACACCCACAGGATCTCGTTCAGCCCCAGGTGGCGGGTGAACAGCTCGGTTCCCTTGCTGCCCAGGCGCTCCTCGGTGAATCCCATCAGGACCAGGTCGGCGTCCGCCGATTTCGCCTCCACCAGGCGCGAGAAGTCGATCCGGTCGTCGGTCGGGAAGACTTTCAATCTCCGGCCCGAGATCGCGATCCGCCCCTCGGCGATCAGCGCCATCAGCTCGTCCGTCCGCTCCCTGACCTGGGAATCCGGGAAGGCCGCGAAGATCGACAGCTCGGCACCGTCCCAGTCGGGGTGCCCGAGCAGGATGTACGACAGCAGGATTATCAGACTCGCGTTCCGATAATCGTGCCATGTGAGCCAGATGTGGATCGAGGCCCGGTTTCCGAAGTGGTGATCTCCGTGCCGGAGCACGAGCGTGTCCATGCGGGCTGTCTGGGCCAGCATCACTCCATCGCTTACTTCTTCGACCACCGAGATCGGATCGTGTTCGGAGAATTCGAACAGAACCGTGTTGTTCTCGACACCAGCGATACCGGGAGCCTGAAGCGTCTGGGCCAGGGCCGATCGCATCGACGGACTGATCATCGTGTCCACGAACACGCCTGACGGGCGCTGCTCCTGGAGCTTCAACAGCCGGTCGAGCACATCCTGGCTCTCCCGGTAGCTCTCGTCAGTGAGAAGCCCCTTGATGTAGTGCAGATAGGTTCCGAATCCGTACCGGTGGCTGAGCCAGGTCAGCATCTGCATCGGCGCGGAGCGATCGAACGTCCGGTCCGTCACCGTTATGATGCTGGGCCGCCACTCGTCGGGAGGCGTCTTCTGCAGGCGGATCTGCAGCCTCCGCGTCATCTGGGTCATCACTCCCTGGAAGATCGCGCCCAGGTCATCCTGATGGCTGATCGACCGCTGGATTCCCCAGTACAGAATTGACATCACGACGATCGCCAGCAGTGCATACAGCGGGTCCATCTGGAACATCAGAAACAGACAGATCACCGCCCCGGCGAGGCTGATGTACCAGCGCGACCGAAAGCTCGGCCGATAGCTGGGCCGGGCCGCGAAGTGCTCGAGGAAGCTGATCGCGCACAGAGAGCCGTACGTGACCATGAAAAACATGGAGATGATCCGGGCTACGAAGTCGACGTTCCCGAACATCGCGACCAGGAACGCGAGTCCCGCCGTGACGATCGTGGCGTTACGCGGTTCCCCGAGTTCCCCGACACCGGCGGACAGCACCCGGGTCGCCGATACGGAAGGGACGATCCGGTCCCGGGCCAGCGCCTGCAGAGTGCGCGGCGCCACCAGGATCGAGCCGATCGCCGACGAGATGCACGCCGCAGCGAGTCCAATCGGAATCAGCGGCGGCCACAGGGCGATGTCCGACATCACCAGTCGACTCGTGTCCGCCAGCATTTCGGTGGGTGCCGAGACGGACAACTTCCAGGCGACCAGAACGTACATCAACATTCCCGCCGCCGTGGCCGACATGATCCCGAGCGGGATCGACTTCCGCGGACTGGCAAGGTCCCCCGACAGGCCGACGCCCGCCGTCATGCCGGTGAACGCCGGAAACACGATGGCGAACACGAGGATGAACGGGTCTTTCAGCTGCAGCTCGCTGAACAGGATCGGCGCCTGGTCTTCGCTCCCCGGCACGGCATGGCCGACCAGGAAGGCCACGAGCGACACGGCCAGCACGCCGACCACGACCCACAGCACCGCGACCCCGATGCTCGCACCCCTCGTCAGCATGAGCCCGAGCAGTAGCACGATGGCGGGCAGTGAGATCATCCGTGGATCAAACGGGATACCGATTGTGGACTCGATCAACGGCGCGAGCGACCGGAACGCCTCGGCGAATGCGATCAGATAGAAGGCCACCGAGATCGCCTGCGACATGAAAAGTGCGATTCCGATCGCCCCACCGATGCTCTGACCGAAGGAACGGGAGATAATGAAGTACTCCCCTCCCCCTTCCACCCGCCGGTTGGTGGCGATCTCCGCTATCGCGAGGGCCGTCGGAATCGTAACGGCGTGGCCCAGGGCGATGATCGCCAGCGTTCCGAGGAAGCCGGTCTGCGCCACGGCATAGCCGAAGCGAAGAAAGAGGATCGCCCCGAGAATCGTGCTGATCGATGCGAGGAAGACAGGCGCCGTACCGAAGCCGTGACCTCCCGCTGAAGCTTCCGGGCGGGATTCTCTCACCGGGCGTCGTCCGAACCGAACTCCGACTGAGCGTCCGAGGCAACCTCGACCTCGTCCCGGAACAGGGGAATCCTGGCTCCCGACTGCATGGCCAGCGCCAGCAGGATTCCGCCGCCGAATCCGAAGATGCCCAGGATCAGGTAGCTGGCCGGCACCAGCCGCGCTGCGAGCACCAATGCGCCGCCGAACATGAACAGGACGGCGACCAGGATATTCAGCGTATCCGTCGATCGACGGGCGACGACCGCAGCTCCGACGCCGGCGAGCAGTCCGACCAGGAAGCTCCACGCCAGCACAACGCCGAACAGCAACCAGGCAAGCAGGGTGTTCACAGAGACTCTCCGTTGGTCAGGGCGCCGGGCGCCTGGCAGCGGGATTCGATTTCCGCCTCGAACGGTTTTCGGTCCGGTCAAACATACATCCGCGGGGGTGAATCGATACAGCGGCCAGTACGCCCGGTCATTCCCGTCGCCTCGATTCCCCTTTTCTCGGCTCGTCCGATTTGCTGTTTGGAGTGCCACGTCAGTAGTCTCTACTGCCACTATTGAAGTGCACGCGACACGCTGGAGGACCGGATGGGCGTTGGAGACACGGGGTCACTGCACCACACCGCCTGGGTGGTGAACGACGTCGAGAAGGCGGCGAAGTCCCTGGCCGATTCTCTGTCGATCCAGTGGTCCGTGTGGACGATCGAGCCGGTCGCATGCACGGTGCATGGGAAGGACGTCCCCTGCACGTTCAAGGTCGCGATCGCCCAGATCGGGGACTCGAACTTCGAACTCGTCGAACCGCTCACCGGGCGCAGCGTCTACGTCGAGCACCTCGAGACAAAGGGCGAGGGCTTCCATCACAGTTGCATCTTCTACCCGAGTCGGGAGAGCGCGCGCCAGGCAAGGGATCTACTCCTGACCCAGGGCCGGACGATGATCCAGACCGCAGACCTCGGCGAGCTCGGTGAATTCTGCTATTTCCATATGCCGGAGACCGATTCCGTGCTCGAACTGCTCTATCTGTCCGAACTGCCGGCACCCGAGAAGACGATCGGCTAGCAGGGAGAGGGGTCTGCCGAACAACCTCGCCCGGGGGTGGACGGAAGACGCTCGGTCCATTAGAGTTATGCCCCGTTGGAAATCTCGATGTCTCGGATCTGACCCGGGGGGGCAGCGATGAGAAGAACCGGCACAGTCCTGGCACTCGCCTGCATGGCCGCGTTCTTCACGCCCGCCGACTCCCACGCGCAGAGCCTCAAGGGATCGAAGAAGTCGCTCGATCTCCAGAACCGGGTCGCAGAACAGCACGACTTCACGTTCATCGGCACCACCTCGCAGGCGAAGCGATTCGTCGAGCTGGGATACCTGGTTCGCGTGAAGAGCAACGGCGACTACCACGTCAACCAGATCTCCCACCCATACGCCAGGCCCGAGGTCGAGTTGTTCGTCTCACGCCTCGGCAGGCAGTACCGGAGCGCGTGCGGTGAGCAGCTGGTGATCACCAGCCTCACGAGGCCAACGAGTCGGCAGCCGCGGAACGCCTCCTCGAGGTCGGTCCACCCGACGGGCATGGCGATGGACGTCCGGCGGAGCAGCAGCCGGGCCTGCCGCTCCTGGCTCGAGAAGGTGCTGCTGAGCCTGGAAGGAGCCGGGGTGCTCGAAGCGACGCGCGAAAGCAGCCCGCCTCACTACCACATCGCGTTGTTCCCGAAGCAGTATGCCTCGTACGTGGACCGGAGGCTGGCGGATGCCGGAGACGGCGGGACCGCGGTCGCCTACCACGTGAGGAGCGGCGATTCGTTGTGGTCGATCGCCCAGAAGCACGGTACGAGCATCACCGAACTCCGCACCGTGAACGAGCTGCGGGGAAGTCGGATCTTCGCCGGCCAGGTGCTGACGGTGCCGGCGGGGCGCTAGAAGGCCCCGCCGCGACACGCGGCGAGGCCCCCTTCATCAGATCCGTCGTATCGATCAGTTGTTCTTCGCCCCCTCCTGAATCCAGGTGCGGATCTGCGCGATATCGGCTGCAAGCTGGTTGCGGTGCCCGTCTTCCAGCTGCTGGACCAGCACGCTCGCGCCAGGATTACCCGGGATCACGATCGCGCCCCCGTCGCCGCCAGCCATCACCTGCTCGTAGCTCGTCAGGTTGACCCCCTTGGGCGGAGGCGAGTTGTTCGCCTGATGGCAACCCGTGCAATTCGAGTTGAAGTAGGGTTGCACATCGTCAGCGTAGGAAACCGTCGTGGATGGGGGCGGCGGATCGTCGGCGCAGGTCACCGAGACGTCCGTCACGTTCGCGCTGAGTATCGTCCCCGTTCCGCTACCCACCTCGCAGGTCTGGCCGGACGGCTGTGTTCCCACCGTAACAGAGTACGAGGCTGCGTCCCCGAGCGAAGTCAGAAACGTGAAGCCACCGTTCGAAGCGACGGACAGGTTGTCGCCACCGTTGTTCAATAGCCCGACCGTGCCCGACAGACCACTCACCGTTCCTCCCACCGTGTACTCCGAAGGCGGTGGTGGTGGCGGCGGCGGTGGCGGGGGATCGTCGGCGCACGTCACCGAAACGTCCGTCACGTTCGCGCTGAGTATCGTCCCCGTTCCGCTGCCCACCTCGCAGGTCTGGCCGGACGGCTGTGTGCCGACCGTCACGGCGTAGGAGGCCCCGTCCCCGAGCGAAGTCAGGAACGTGAAGCTACCGTTCGACGAGACGGACAGGTTGTCGCCGGCGTTGTTCAGCAGCCCGACCGTGCCCGACAGACCACTCACCGTTCCTCCCACCGTGTACTCCGAAGCCGGGGGCGGCGGGGGCGGGGGTGGCGGGGGCGGGGGCGGTGGACCAACGGAGCCCGGACAGCGCGGCTCGTAACCGTCGGCCGGATCCTCGAGATGGATGTTCACTCCGAGCCTGACTGACCTGGTCTTTCCGTTCCCGCTGTCCACGTCGAGCCGAAGCCAGAAGCGGCCCGTCCCCTCGAACCCGGTCCAGTCGTCCCCGGCATCCTCGGAAGCATCAACCGACTTCATCGGGTCCATCGAGACCGTGACCGGAACGAATCCGGCGCCGGCGTCTCCCACGATCAGCGTACCGTCGACCCCGTCGTCCCTACCGGACCGCGGAATCCAGGTACCGTTGCCGGGCCGCTCGGTCAGACTGACGTACTCTCCGGTGCCGCCGTCCACCGACCAGTGAACCTGGGCTGAGTAGTCGGTACCGCGGCCGTAGTCGAACCCGCCAACTACGCTGGTCCAGGTCACCGTTGCCCCCTTAGGGAGCAGCTGGGTGTGCTCCTGGAACACATCGGGACAGGTGCCACCGTCGGCCGGTGCGGTCACATCGAATGCTGGATCGTACGTCAGGATCTCGGCCGGATCGGGACCCGTTCCGGGATCGCCCGAGCAGGCCCCGAGGGCGAGGAGAACGGCTGCGGCCCGTAGATGAGATTTCATGCTGCACACTCTTTCCCCCGAGGCAGGCCCTTCGGCGTTTCGACACGGCGGGGCGGCGTGAACGACCGGGACCAACGACGAGAAGCGAAACGGCGTGCACCCCGCCTCCTCGACTGGCAAAACGCAAGCTGGAGTCCACGACGTGGCCGCTGCCCCCGGAGAACTGATGAGCGTCAGGTAAGTACTTGAGGGAGGGCCAGATGACTGGCGAACGGCAGCGCCACCTCGAACCGGCGAGACGGACAGGCGGGGACAGGGCCGGAGAGAACAAACTTCGTGCCGCGGAAGATCTTTCCACCCTACGCAAGATTCGTGCTGGGCTCGAGCCGGTGCCGGCCGAGCAGCGACGTATAGTCATTCAGCAGCCAGTCGGAACCCTTCAACTCCAGCTTCGCCACGATGGTCCGGCAAATCCGTGGTTGGTCAGAAGCCCCGGCCCGCGCCTCAGGGTCCGGGCGACCGAGCAAGGGCTGGAGGGCTGCGGAAAACATCGACCTTTTGTAGACTTGTGGAGTGAACCTGACCACCCGGGAGTGATCATGGCCAGTCTCGCACTTGTAGACCCGACCGAAGCGCCCGCCCCGAAAGGGGCGTTCGACCGCTTCTGGCTGAAGCTGATTCGCGACCCGCGGGACCTGCCGTTCGGTCGCGTCCAGGTCCTGAATTTCACCGTGATGCTGGCTCTCACGATCTGGCTGTACGTCGACTTCAATGTCTTCAATGCGCTGCTGTTCCTGGCCTGGTACATCCGCCAGCTGGGACCGTATACGCTCATGCTGCACAACGTCTCGCATCGACCGTATTTCAAGAAGGAATACGGGTGGCTGGACTGGCCGTTCATCAGCGTCCTCGGAATGTTTTTCGGCCACGCCCCCAACACCTACTTCGCGCACCACGTCGCTATGCATCATCCGGAGAACAACCTGGATGATGACCTGAGCACGACGATGCACCTGCAGCGGGACAGCGCGAAGGACTTCTTCTTCCACTACCTGGCCAGCTTCATGTTCAGGGGAAATCACGACCTGGGCGTCTATCTGAGTCAGAGGAATCGCGACAAGATCCGCACACGCCTGCGCTGGGGAACGGCTATGTGGTGGGCCGTCGCGATCGGCCTCGCGTTCGTCAACTGGAAGGCCACGCTGCTGGTGTTCGTCGCCACCCTGGTCATCACCCGCGTCGCCATGATGTCCGGGAACTGGGCGCAGCACGCGTTCGTGGATGCGAGCCGGCCCGGGAACTGCTACGTGAACAGCCTCACCTGCATCAATTCCGTCTACAACCGCCGATGCTTTAACGATGGCTACCACATCAGCCACCACTGGAAGCCCACGCGTCACTGGACTGAACATCCGCAGGAGCTGATCGACAACCTTGGTGAGTACGCCGAAGCCGACTCGATCGTATTCAGGAAGCTGGACTACTTCCTGGTGTGGGTGAACCTGATGCTGAAGCGCTACGACACACTGGCCGAGCACTACGTGCCGCTGGACGACCGGGAGCGCAGCAAGGAAGAGATCATCGCGCTGCTGAAGGAGCGTACGAAGCGGATCCCGGCGCCGGGTGAGGTGGCAGCGGGAGCAGCGGCCTAGAACTCGACCCTGGCCCGGATGCCAAACACGTCGTGAACTGGACCGCGATCGGAGCGATCGGAGAGTTCCTCGGCGCCGCAGGCGTAATCATCACCCTTATCTACCTGGCGCGGCAGGTCCGCCACGCCACGCGCGCCACACGGCTGTCTACTTCCCATTCGATCGCAGCAGCAGCACGCGACTGGAATCGCCCGCTGCTCGCCGACCCGGAGCTGGCCTGGACCTTCCAGGTGGGCACGGAGGACCCGGCGAAGCTCGACGAGAAGGAGCAGGCCCGGTTCATCGAGTTGTGTTTTTCGCTGTTCCGCATGTTCGAGGACGCGCACTACCAGTGGCAGAAGGGCGCCCTGGACCCGGACGTGTGGAAGGGGTACGAGACCCTCTACGCGGCCTACGCGAAGGCGCCCGGCTTCCAGGCCTACTGGAAGAAGCGGAAACAGACCTTTCGGCCGGAATTCCGCGAGTTGATCGACGGATACGGACCGTCGGACGTCGCCACGTGGGGGGACTTGAAGCAGCGGGGCGAGTACCTGGGAAGCTGACCGGGATTGCAGCTTCGGCCCGCAGACTGTGGCTCGCGCGCGGTATGAGCGCTTCGTCAAAATCCGCCGATACGGCTGGATTTGGTGATGATGTCGCGCCTGTGACGGCACGCGAGCGCTAAGCAGAGATCTGTATTGGCATTGAGACCGACTTCGTCCCCGGTCCTGACTTGTTTATGGCCTCCGTGCTGACCGTCCCTGCGACGATCCAGGACCGTGCATATGCATCACCGATCTGGTCACGCCGTAAGGTCAAATCGAGAATCGAGGAGGATTACATCAGGAAACAGATGTCGATGGTGACAGCCGTCGCCCTGCTGGCGGCAGCCTGCGGAAGCGGAATCTCGACGAACACGGATTACGATCCGTCCGCCAGTTTCGCCGGTTATTCCACGTACAACTGGATCAGCAGCGATGGTGCCGTGGACGACATCACGAGTAGTCGCATCCGCCAGTCCGTCGACGCGGGCATGTCCGCACGCGGATTCAGTAAGGACACACGCAGTCCGGACCTCGCGATCAGCTACCAGGTCCCGACGACGGAGCGAACGTCGTTCACCACGATCAACTCCGGTTGGGGCGGAGGCTCCGGTTGGGGCGGCTGGGGCATGGGCATGGGAACCAGCACCACGACGCAGCAGAACTGGACGGAAGGATCGCTGATCCTCGCGATCTTCGACACCAAGTCCAAGAACATGTAGTGGACCGGGACGGCGACGACCGACCTGGACCAGAACCGCACGCCTCAGGAGAGGCAGGAGCTGGTGGACGAGGCGGTCGGAAAGCTGTTGGCGGACTTCCCGCCGGGAAGCTGATCGAGTTGTCTGAATCGCTGTAACTGCAGTTTAATGCGCAGAGCGCCCTGCGAAGCCCGTGATGTTCATGAGGAAGTGGTTCGGCGACGGGGTGTACGATCGGGCGCTGATGAGCCGGCTCTGGCCGACGACCAGCCCTCTGCAGCTCCTCCGGGAGTTGAGCATTCAATGCGCCTCGACTGTTGTGTAGAGAGACGCTGGACCGACACCCAGCACGAGAGGGTCCCATGCGCGCTCGCTCGCTGTTCCTGGTTCCGCTGCTTGCTCTTGGCGGTTGTGCCGACCTGCCAGATGAAGAGGCAGCACCAGCACCTGTTTTGACCGGTCCCTACCTGGGCCAGACCCCGCCCGGTGCGGAACCCGAGTTGTTCGCTCCGGGGATCGTGTCGACCGGGATTCACACCCGGGACCTGGCGATGACGCCGGAGGGCGACGAGATCTACTTCTCGGTCAGCGCGGGCCCGTTCGTGGCAATTCTCGGCTCCCGGCTGGAGGGCGGCGAATGGACGCAGCCCGAGGTGACCGAGTTTTCGGCCGATCCCACGGCAGGCGAGATCGAACCCCACATAACACCGGACGGACGCCGGTTCTTCTTCGTGTCGGACAGATCCGCGGACGGAAGTCCGGTGCCCGAAGCCGACCGCGGCCAGTGGGAGCGCGCCGACATCTGGGTGATGGAGCGTGCCGAAAGCGGCTGGGGAGAGCCCGTCCGTCTCGGTCCGCCGGTCAATTCCGAAGCTGACGAGTTCTTCCCGTCATCCACCGCGGACGGGACGCTGTACTTCACCCGTGACGATCCGGCGACGAGGCGCAACTACATCTACCGGGCCCGACCGGACGGAGACGGATACGCTGAGCCGGAGCGCCTTCCCGAACAGGTCAACTCCTCCAACCAGTTCAACTCCTTCGTCGCTCCCGACGAGAGCTACCTGATCCTGGGTGTTTTCGGCCGGCCTGACTCCCACGGAGGTACCGACTACTACATCGTGTTCCGCGACGAGAATGACAACTGGTCGAATCCGATGAACCTGGGACCGGTCGTCAACCAGGCGCGAGGTGAGGAATGGGCGCCCTACGTGTCGCCCGACGGGAAGTACTTCTTCTTCATGTCCACCCGGCAGCCGTATCCCGCCGAAGCCCCTGCCCTGCTCACGCGTGACTGGCTGCTGGGTTTCCACGGCGGTCCCGAGAGCGGCAATCCGGCGATGTACTGGATGGACGCGGGGTTCCTTGAGGAACTGCGCCGGGAAGCGACCTGGGCAGCGGCTGGCCCGGACCGACAACCGCCTACCGGAGCTGCCGCGGAGCAGGCGGCTCGTAGCCGAGCGGTGACAACGATGGGCTACACAGCGAATCGAACCGAGACGGACTGACCCACATACGGCGGGCCACGCGGGCGATGTGTCCCACCGCGGCGGACGGTCGACCCACCTCGTAAGGCCATTTAAGCGATCAGTTAGGACTTCCGACCATGGCATCGATGTTGCGCGGTTACGAGCCGAGCCCCTGAGGCGGGGACCATCCACTCAGCAGAAAACGAGCGCGCCATGCCCCAACAGGTTGTGCGCCTCGGCATCGCTTTTGCCGTCCTGGCCATCGTCTTCATGGCTGCGCGGCAAGCCCTGGTGCCGGACACGTTCGGCGAAACAGGCCACTACCGTGCCGCGGCCGTCGACTCGATCGCGGCTTACCCCCTCCAGTACGCCGGACACGATGCATGCGCCGTGTGTCACCGGCCGATCGCCGAGAAAAAGAGCGATTCGAACCACTCGGGCGTGTCCTGCGAGGTGTGTCACGGACCAGCGGCAGATCACGCGGCCGCTCCCGGGTCAGTGAAGCCGCCGGCACCACGCGAGAGAGGGTTCTGCCCCATGTGCCATGGCTATAACGCCTCACGGCCTTCCGGCTTCCCGCAGATCGACCCCGTGGCCCACAACCCGACGGTACCGTGCATGACGTGTCACGACCCGCATGCCCCGGAACCTCCCGTGATCCCGGGCGCGTGCCGGGCGTGCCATGGCCAGATCGCCAGCCAGAAGGGGGTGTCGCACCATGCCACGTTACCCTGCCTCACCTGCCACGAGGCCCCCGACGAGCATAAGGCCACCCCTCGACTGATCCGACCGGGCAAGCCGGATACGAGGGACTTCTGCGGCGGCTGCCACGCCGAGGCAGCGGTCAGCCCCTCCCATATCCCGAGGATAGATATGTCGACGCACGGTGACGGCTACCTGTGCTGGCAATGTCACTACCCGCACCATCCGGGGACGGAGTGATGGCGAGCCCTGCCGACGGTCGAGATTGGGAGTCCCGGGAAACCTGCGAGCCGGTGGACCGCAGGGACTTCCTGTGGGAAGCGCTCAAGGCCAGCCTCGGCGTGCCAATTGCCCTGAGCGTCGTCCGAGTTCCCGAGCTTTGCGGCATGCAGGAAGAGAGCGACGCAGGCGCTGAGCGCATATACGGGATGGGGATCGACATCCGGAAGTGCATCGGGTGCGGCCGCTGCGCGCAGGCCTGTAAGAACGAGAACGACGTTCCCGACGAGCCGTATTTCTTCAACACGTGGGTCGAGCGCTATGTGATCCGTAGCGACGGCGAGATCGTGGTTGATAGCCCGAATGGAGGAATTGACGGCTTCCCCCCATACAAAGAGGAGGGCGGCACCCTGCGCACGTTTTTCGTTCCCAAACTGTGCAACCACTGCGAAGAAGCCCCGTGCGTACAGGTTTGTCCGGTCGGGGCCACCTTCATTACGGATGACGGCGCGGTCCTCGTCGACGAGGAGTACTGCATCGGCTGCGGCTACTGCGTGCAGGCGTGCCCGTATGGGGCACGCTGGTTCGACCCCGTGAAGCACGTGGCCCGCAAGTGCACGTTCTGCTACCATCGACTCGCCAAAGGCAAGGTGCCCGCGTGCGTGGAGGTGTGCCCCACGTCCGCCCGACTGTTCGGCAATGTGGGGCACCGGGCGAACCCCCTCGCGCACTTCCTGCGCTTCAACGAGATCCAGGTGCTGAAGCCCCACCTCAACACCAAGCCGAAGGTGTTCTACGCAAACCTGGATGGAGAGGTAAGGTAGACGATGCAGGGGTACATCTACCCGAACGAATTCGAGCTCAGGTGGAGTCTCCTCATCGTTCTGTACCCGTATCTCACGGGCCTGGTGGCGGGAGCCTTCATCCTGGCCTCGCTGGCACGCGTGTTCAACGTGAAAGAGGTGGAGCCGACGTATCGGCTGGCTCTTCTCACGGCACTGGCGTTTCTGATCGTTGCCCCTCTGCCGTTATTGGCCCACCTGGGCCACCCGGAACGCTCGTACGAGATCTTCCTCACTCCGAACCGCAAGTCAGCCATGGCGATGTTCGGCTTCGTGTACGCCTGGTATCTGATGGTCGTGCTGCTGCTGGAGATCTGGTTCGACTACAGGAGGGACTTCGTGCTGAGGGCGCGGGAGGCCACCGGGCCCCTGAAGTGGATTTACTACGCGCTCACGCTCGGCTCGACGGATCTTTCGGACCGGGCCCTGGGATTTGACGACAAGGCCGGCCGGTGGATCACCATCATCGGCATCCCATCGGCTTTCCTGCTGCACGGATACGTGGGCTTCATTTTCGGATCCGTGAAGGCGAATCCGTGGTGGAGCAGCGTGCTGATGCCGGTCGTGTTCCTGTTCTCGGCCATCGTGTCGGGAATCGCACTCGTGTTGATCATCTACATCGTGGCCACCCTGTTCCGGGGCAAGCAGGTGGACATGGCGTGCGCGGACAAGCTCGCGACCTTCCTGTTCTACGCCATGGTCGTGGACTTTTCACTCGAGATGCTCGACTTCATCCACCGTCTGTACGAATCCGAGGAATCGATCGAGATCCTGTCGCAGTTGATCGAGGGACGCCTGTTCGTCAGCCTCATCGTACTGCAGATGGTGTTGGGGACGCTCGTGCCCCTCATCTCGCTGGGCGTGGTGTCTCCGGCCCTCAGCTGGCGGGGCACCCGCAAGGTCCCGGCCGAGGTCAGGCGGCTCATCTACCTTGGCTGCGCCCTCCTGGTGCAAGTCGGCATCTTCAGCATCCGCTGGAACGTCGTGATCGGAGGACAGCTGTTCTCGAAGAGCCTGCGGGGCCTGACCGTCTACAAGGCTGAACTGCTCGGGGTGGAAGGGCTTCTCATGGCCGGGGCCTTCGTGATCCTCCCGTTCATCATCCTGTGGCTGCTGGTGAAGATCATGCCGCCGTGGGCCGAAAACGAGATCCCGACGTCACCCGAGGCGTGAGGACGCTCGGAGGCGGACTGACCGGCCTCCCACTCAAGTGAGTAGGCGTCATGGCTGCCAAGAAGAAATACAGCGGTCCCCTGGAGAAGGGTCGGGAGATCTGCTGCTACACGATCGAAGAGCCGCTCGGGTCTGGAGGCATGGGCGAGGTGTGGGTGGCACGGCACCGCATGTTGAACCGACCGGCAGCCGTCAAGATGATCCGACCCGAGGCCCTGGGCCCCGACCAATCGAGCCGGCAGCGGGCGGTAAGGCGATTCGTCCGCGAAGCGCGGGCCACCTCGGCGCTTCGTTCCCACCACACCATCCATCTGTACGACTTCGGGGTCACCGAGGAAGGCGCCTTCTACTACATCATGGAACTGCTGGAAGGACTGAGTCTCGGCGAGCTCGTTCAGCGGTTCGGACCTCTGCCGGCCGGCAGGGCAGTCTATCTACTGCGCCAGGTCTGTCACTCCCTCGGCGAGGCTCACGATGCCGGCATGGTTCATCGGGACATCAAGCCCGGTAACATCTTCACGTGCCACCACGGGCCGGAATACGACTTCGTCAAGGTGCTCGATTTCGGTCTCGTCAAGACCCGCGATGAGGTCGCCACAGGTGAAGCCGAGTTCACCGCCGACGACATCGTGGCCGGGACGCCGGCCTTCATGGCGCCGGAGATCGCGACGGGTGCACCGGTGGATGGACGAGCCGACACATACGCGCTGGGCTGCGTAGCCTACTGGCTCCTGACGGGCCAGCCGGTATTCGAAGAGCATACCCCGCTCGGGGTCATTCTGCACCACGTTCAAACGGAGCCGGAACCGCCTTCCCGGAGGACCGAGACCGAGGTCCCCGCGGCCGTGGAGCAGGTGATCCTGTCGTGCCTGGCCAAGGACCCCGACGCGAGACCGCAGAGCGCAAGTGAACTGGACGCCCTCCTGGCAGCATGCCCGGCTTCAGCCACTTGGGATGGACAGGGGGCAAAGGAGTGGTGGACCCTCCACATGCCCATCGCGGCGTCCGACTGACGTCAGGTCTACCAGCCTGCCAGGGCCGCGGAGGGCTCAGCGTAAGGTCTGGGGAACAGCTGCTCGCTCCGAGATCAGGTGACTGGCCGCGAGCGTCCTGTCCGGAACGTGAACCTCCACTTCCAGTATTGGCCTGCTGACATGGTAGGCCTTTTCGAGATTCCCTTCGTGTTCATCGTGCACTTCATAGAACCTCAGGACTAGCTGAACCGTCGCAATCCTGCCCTCGAGCTCAGGCGGCAATGCAAAACTCAAATGACGCTGCTCGCCGCTCTTGAGTTGAGTATCCGCGATGACCTTTGCCGGCCAGAATCCCAGCACGGGGATGAGGCTGTGATACTTGGCGAAGGTCTCCATGTCCCTGTGCACTTCATTACCCTCAGCGTCCCTGAACGACAATTCCAAGGCGAGTATGCGTGTGGGCCCACCAGCCGGTACGGAGTGGCCACTGATGTGATTCTCGATCGTGAGATCGAGGGTCGGAAAGTCGAAGCGAATGTCATCCACGCTGAGGTCACCTTCATACAGGCTTTCGTTCATCACGAAAGAGTCGAAGCCATGATAGGCGTGCCCACTGTCGGTGGCTCCCATATGACAGCCCTGGCAGGTGAGACCCTGTACCGCGGCTTCACTCTGTAGCCAGTCGCCATAAGGAGTTACGAAGCCTGGAATCTCGTGGCAGGTGGCGCAGAACTCCGCGTCCTGCATTCTCACTCTGCCGGGTTTGTACTTCTTCTCGTGTGTTTCCATGATCGGGACACCAGGCGGCGCGACACCATGACAGGTCTCGCAATTGACCCCTTCGTTGGGTGCCTCGGGTCCGTGGCAGGCATAGCACATGTTTCTGCCGCCCAGTATGAAGTTGAGAATCGTGTGTTCTTCCAGCCTGTCCATGACATCCAGGACGGATTCAGCCGAGGTCGATACGGCATGGCGTGAGAAAGCTCGCCACTCCGCATAGACCTCTTCATGACACGTGGCACAGAGATCAGCGCCCCGGTGTTCGCCGAGCTCATAGCGTGGTTCGTTCATGAAGGCGACTGCCTCGGATCTGCTCTCTTTGAAGACAAACGCAGCCGCCATCAAGACGAGCGCCAATAAGGAAATAGCTAGTAGTAGCAGTACTTTTCTGGCCATGGTCCATACCCTCCCTACGACTGGCAATGACGAGCTGAATTGGCTCGAATCTGGCCCGTGCTAATGCATTGCGTGATCGCAACCAAACAGGAAGTGACAGATCGGGATGACGTCGTGGAAGAGGCAGGCGGTCAGAAAGAGCAGGATAATACCAGCCAACGCGGCGATGATCAGCCGGTGATGTCGTTCGAGCGTCGTGGACATGGCTGTCATGATTACCACCTCATCCTTTGGATGAGTTCTTGTCATGCCCGGCGGTCCAGTTCGACGTCACAACCATGTCAGCGTCCCATCGCTATTGCGATCGACGTCGGTTGCTCGTCACGCGGTTCGTAATTCGCGAGCAGCAGACTGAGGCTTCTGCTGTCCTTCGGGGGCGCGAATATGAGCACCATCCTCCTCCGATCCGAAGTCGCGGCCAGAGTCTGCATGTCTTCGATCGTGGTCGAGGAGCCGTACTTCAGCATCTTCAGATGGCTATCGGTCATCGGTGCCATGATCGGCTCGTATTCGTCGCCTCCCTCGACACTCAATCGGATGCCGCGAAGAAGACGCTTGAATTGGCGCTCCCATTCTTCACTGTCCGAGCCTTCGAACTTGAGATTCACATGTACCGCCAGCCACATCGCATCCGGCTTCACCGCCCGCACCAAGTCGGGTATCATCCGCTCGGGAAGCTCCTCGGTGGAGCGCACTGTGATGTTCCAGGTAGCAACGGGGATCGCTTGGCCAAGGGAGTACTGCGTCGGCTCCTCGACTGAGCAGGCTATCAGTGCAGCGAGAACAAGCGATTGCACGAGACGTCTTCGCAACATCGCGATGACTCACCTCCTGGACGAGAAAATACATCAACCGGGAGGGGGCCGGCAGGAAACGACATTGTCTTGGGACTACAGCCTCAATCCCAAAATACCGGGTTTCCGTCTTCCGTCAAATATTACGAAATCCCAGCACCCCCCTACCACACCACCTCCGCCCACCCCCCATCGGGCGCCGCGAAATACAGGGTCTTCTGCTTATCCGTCGGGACGTGCAGCACCCGCACGATGTTCCGCTGATCTTCGAACTGCTCGTACAGGATCTCGTTGCGGATCTCGATACCGCGGATCGGCTCGGTGCTGTCGAACCGGATCTGGTACCACCACATCTTCAGGTCCCCGACTCCGGACTCGACGTCTTCGCCGCTCGATTCGATGACACCGGCTACCTCGGTCCCGTTCAGCCGCAGGCCGAACGCCTCATTGAAGTAGTCCGCGAACAGGGAATCGTGGCTGGCCGACGGCTCGAGGCTCAGGGAGTCGACGCCGGCACGGACTCCCAGTGCGAGCTCCAGGTCATCCCTGAACAACCGGATTCGCAGCCACACGGTGGTCGTATCGACCGCGAGTTGTGTCGTGGACAGATGGAGGGGGTGCACGGTATCGCCCGGGGACGACGCTTCCGGCGCCGCCCCCGTCAGGAGAATCGCGACGAGCGGCAGGACCGCTCCTCGAACGGCCAGAGGGATCACGATGCCGGCGCCGTCCACAGATTGTTC